>CAMNDS010000001.1 GCA_946535695.1 uncultured Clostridia bacterium
TAGTGAATAAATTATCAAAAAGGGAAAAAATAATAATAGAACTTCTTTTTGGGCTTTTCGGCAAAAAAGAGCTTACACAAAAAGAAGTTGCGGATTCCTTAGGGATTTCGCAATCTTATATTTCTCGTTTAGAAAAAAAGATAATAGGTCGATTAAAAATTGAAATGAACAAAATTTCTTAGAACCTGTCTAAAATTTTTTAATTAAAATCGAAATTAAATAAAAAAGTAGAAAAAACAAACTGGATAAAAGAAGATGCTCAAAAATTTTCAGTTATTACCAAGCGTTGGGTTGTCGAGCGTACTTTTGCTTGGTTTGAAAAATTTTGCTGACTTTGGAAAAATTGTGAGCACTTTCTTTTATCCAGTTTATCTTTTGGCGTTGCTAAAAGCGGATAAATAATAATAATTCATAGAAGGTTATGTCCATTTATGAATATAGCAATGCAAAAGATTTACATCATTTCCTCTGGCGATGCCGGAGAAAATATCTATCTTTTTTTAGCAATACCGTAGTTTTAATCTGTTGATATTTAATATATTTTTTGATACAATCGATGAGCAGTAAGTTATGCACTTAAAAAATAAAAAAGGACTGATATAATAATTTATGAATTTGAAAAAAATATGTTTATTCATCATTGCATCGTTTTGTTTGTCAGTTTTTGTATGTTATAATAAAACATTTGGATCTATAGAAAAAAATTGCCTAACAGTTGTTACAAATACACCGTTTTGGCCTTGGGAATACCGAACTGGTGAAGAAGTAGTAGGCGTAGATATAGATATTGCAAGGGAAATAGCAAAAAACATGAATAAAAAATTAAGAATAAAAGATATGTCTTTTGATGCTCTGATTATAGAACTCGCAGAAAAAAAATGCGATTTGGCGATAGCTGCGATGAGTGCAACCCCGGAAAGAAGCAAATCTGTAGATTTTTCAGAGCCTTATTTTAAAGCTAATCAGGCAGTACTTGTTAAAAAAGATTCAAATATTTTATTACCCAAAGATTTAGAAAATAAAATAATCGGTGTTCAGACCGGGACTACAGGAGATAGCTATTGCGATGATAAATATCAAACATCGAAATATAGCAATGTTATTGACGCCGTTGAAGATTTAATAAATAATCATGTTGACGCCGTAGTTTTGGACGAATATTTAGCAAAAAATTTTATGCAAAAACGCGGCGATAAAATTAAGATATTAGACGAATTTTTATTTACTGAAGAATATAGAGTTGCCATCAGAAAAGGCAATACAGAACTCAAAAAAATCGTTAACGAAGTTATTAATAAACTCGTACAAGAAGATTTTGTAAATAATAAACTTGCAGAATATTTTTCAAAAGAAGAACAAGAAACAGAAGAAAATAATAATAACTCAGCTCCGGGATTATTAGAACAAGTTAAAAATAATTTATTTAGTAAAGGCAGACTCTGGCTGACAATAAACGGCTTATTAGTTACGTTTAAAATTACGATTTTTTCACTTATTATCGGAGTTTTTTTAGGATATCTAACAGCGATTTCGATTCTTGCAAAAAGTAAAAATTTATTTGTAAAATTTTTAAAAATGCTTGCAAAATTTTATGTTAGCGTAATTCGCGGAACTCCTGTAGTTTGTCAATTATTTATAATATATTACTTAGTACTTTCGCCATTTAATGCAGATAGAGTTTTGTGTGCAATTATTGCATTCGGAATAAATTCAGGTGCATATGTTTCGGAAATAATCAGGTCCGGAATACTTTCGGTCGATATTGGTCAAATCGAAGCCGGAAAAGCTCTAGGACTTAACGAATCTCAAATAATGTGGCATATAATTGCACCGCAAGCGCTTAAAAATTCGCTGGCGACGCTTTGTAACGAATTTATGCAATTAATAAAAGAAACTTCAGTTGCGGGATTTATAGGCGTCACGGAACTCACAAGGGCCGGCGAAATTATAAGAAGCCAGACGCTTTCGCCGTTTGTGCCACTCATGACTACGGCTTTGATATATTTTACAGTCGTACATCTGGTAGGATTACTTATGGCATTTTTCGAAAGGAGGCTGCGTGCAAGTGATAAAAGTTAATAAATTATTCAAAAAAGTCGAAAGCGATAAAGGCATAAAAAGACTTTTAAACGGAATTGATTTAGAAGTAAAAGAAGGCGAAAAAGTAGTAATAATAGGGCCATCTGGAGCCGGTAAAAGTACTTTTTTGAGATGCATTAATATGCTCGAGAATTTTTCTTCAGGTGATATTTTATTTAATAACAAGTCTATTTTGGATTTTAAACCTGATATTTTAAGACAAAAAATCGGCATGATTTTTCAGCATTTTAATTTATTTTCTCACATGACTGTTAAAAGAAATATAACTTTTGCTCCGGTAAAATTAAAATTATGTACGAAAAAGCAAGCTAATTTGAGAGCTCTTGATTTATTAGAAAAAGTCAAACTTGAAAATAAATTAAATGTTTTCCCGTCTAGGCTTTCGGGCGGCGAAAAACAAAGAGCAGCAATCGCCAGAGCTTTGGCTATGCAGCCAGAAGTTTTATTAGTTGACGAGCCGACTTCGGCGCTTGATCCAAAAACTGTTGATGAAATTTCGTCTGTTTTTAAAAATTTGGCAAAAGATATAACTATGATAGCTGTAACGCATGATATGAATTTTGCGAAAAATATTGCAACTAGATTTGTTTTTATGGAAAACGGCGAAATAATCGAAGACGGAAGCTATCAAGAAGTTTTTGAAGAAAAAAAACACGAAAAAATCAGATCTTTTTTGCAAGTTTAATAAAAAATAATATTTTCTTGAGGCAAAAAATGAAAGATAAAATTAAAAATATACGAAATTTTTGCATAATTGCACATATCGACCATGGCAAGTCAACCCTTGCTGATAGAATACTTGAAATTACTAATTCAGTCGATAAGCGTGAAATGTCTGACCAGATGCTTGATAACATGGAACTCGAAAAAGAACGCGGGATAACTATAAAATCTCGTGCTGTTACGCTTTTTTATAAATCTAAAAATAATACAGAATATATTTTAAATTTAATAGATACTCCCGGGCATGTTGATTTTAATTATGAAGTCTCGAGATCTTTGGCGGCTTGCGAAGGTGCGATTTTAGTCGTTGATGCAACTCAAGGTGTCGAAGCTCAAACGCTTGCCAATACTTATCTTGCAATAGATTCTGGTCTAGAAATTATTCCAGTGATTAATAAAATCGACTTGCCAAGTGCTGATCCAGATAAGACTGCCAATGAAATCGAAGATATAATCGGCATTCCGGCACAAGACGCCCCAAGAGTTTCGGCTAAAACCGGACTGAATATTCAGGAAGTTTTGGAATCTGTTGTAAAAAATATTCCGGCACCAAGCGGAGATTCTAATTCAGAACTTCAAGCGCTTATTTTTGATTCTGTTTATGATTCTTACAAAGGCGTTATCGTGTATATAAAAATCGTAAACGGAATTTTAAATCTGGGCGATAAAATTAAATTTATGGCCACCGGCGCTGAGTTTACTGTTACAGAGTGTGGCTATTTAACAGCTACCGGATTCAGGCAAAGCGAAAAACTTGTGGCAGGCGAAGTCGGGTATATTTCGGCGGCAATAAAGACTATTTCTGAAACAAAAGTCGGCGATACTGTAACGCAAGCAAGCAACCCTGCCAAAAAAGCTTTGCCGGGTTATAAATCAATAAATCCTATGGTTTTTTGCGGGTTTTATCCTGTTGACGGTGCAAAATATAATTTTTTAAAAGAAGCTCTTGAAAAATTGCAGTTAAACGACGCAGCTTTAACTTTCGAGCCTGAATCTTCGAGCGCTCTGGGCTTTGGCTTCAGATGCGGCTTTTTGGGACTTTTACACATGGAAATTATAAGCGAAAGACTAGAACGCGAGTATAATCTTGATTTAATTATAACATCTCCGGGAGTTATTTATAAAATAGAAAAAACTAACGGCGAAATTTTAAAAATAGATAATCCTGCTGATTATCCAAGTGAAAACGACATAAAAAAAACTTATGAGCCTATTACAAATGCTCATATCTATACGCCTGCAAATTTTATCGGAAGTATCATGGAGCTTTGCCAAGAAAGGCGCGGCGAGTTTATTAATATTAATTATATAAATTCTGAACGCGCTGATATTAATTATAAATTGCCGCTTAACGAAATAGTTTATGATTTTTTTGATACGTTAAAATCAAAAACCAAAGGCTACGCTTCGTTTGATTATGAACTCGACGGATTTAAAGAATCTGATTTAGTAAAATTAAATATTGCCGTTGCCGGTGAGCCGGTCGACGCTTTTTCGTTAATAATTCATAGAAGCAAAGCATATTCACGTGGCAGAAAAATAGCAGAAAAATTAAAAGAAAAAATTCCAAGACAGTCTTTTGCAGTGGCAATTCAGGCATGTATTGGCAATAAGCCTATTGCTCGAGAAACCATAAAGCCATATCGAAAAGACGTTACAGCCAAGTGTTACGGCGGCGATATAACAAGAAAAAATAAATTACTCGAAAAACAAAAAGAAGGCAAAAAACGCATGAGAAAATTTGGCAGCGTAGAAATTCCCCAAGAGGCTTTCCTGTCAGCACTTAAACTTTCAGAATATTAGTTTGTACATTAGTGGATTTTAAAAATCCTCTCTTTACAAAAATAATTTTATGATTACAATAGAAAGTGAAGCGTCTGCGTGGACGCCGTTTTAAATTTTAAAATTTTAAAAATTAGGAGGGATCCTTATGGGCAAATCGAACAAAGGGACAGTTGCGCTGGCATTAATGGCTACATTGGTTGGCAATCAAGCAACGCTGGCAATGAATGGAAATAAATCTGTTTCTAATTCTTTTTCAAGCAAAACTGGATGTTTATCGGAAAAATCTGCTAAGCAAGAAAGTATGCTCAAAAAGCTTTGGCCACTTTGGGGTTTTTTAGGAGTTGGAGCAGTAGGTCTTATATCGTGGGGTTTATATAAGGCGTTTAAGCCTGGTGATAAAGGCAACCCGGGTGAGGCAAAAGGAACAGTTTATTACGGCTTAGGGAGTTCTAAAAGCGCTGACGATTTAAAGAAAAATTGGGAAGATGTTTTTGGCGGCCTTGATGAAAGCGAATCATTAAGAAACTTTTTGATAAGTTTAAGAGATAAACATGTTGAAAATCTTAAAAAAGAAGACAGTAAAGAAATTGTAACCGATTTAATTAAATCAGATGCCAAAATTTATTTCAACAATGATAATTTTGATTGTTATAATACTTTTGATAAGAAGTTAAATTTAACTGATTATGAGCGTGACATTATTTCAAGTATTGCTAAATTATTCAAAGAAAAATTAGGAATAGTCCCTTGCAGCGTGAGTCGCTATGCTCATTGTTTTTATTTTTCATTTAAGACTAATGAAGGAGCAGGAACACAAATTTTAAACACGCACGCGTCAGGTATAGAAAACTTGCTTTGTGATTTTATACTTTTTAACTAATTTTTTCAGCAAATTGATTCTTTGAAGCAAGTTTTACGCCAAGAATTTTATCGAAAATAGAAGCAGATTTTGGAATGAATCTGCCGAATTTTATTATTATATTTTTAAATTTTTTAAGCTTTTCAATATAATTTTCAACTTCATTCGGATAATAACCGGTATAAATAACAAAATCATCGTTACAATTTTTTTGCCTAAAATATGAAATTAAATTATAAACTTCGTCAAAATTAAAAAATGGTTCAAGACCGCCAAGAATTACAGCTTCCGTAATCGGATTTTTTACATAACGCTCGAAAACTTTATCAATTTTAATTTTAATATCAGGCATTTTTAAAATTTCGTAGTTCTGACAGCCTGAAATTTCAAGACCGAGTTCTTTGAAACATTTAAAATCGCATTTTGGAAAAGCGATGAACATCGAAGCTTTTTTATAATCTTGAAAATTTTCATCAACTATTGATTTAACTGTAATAAAATCATTCATCTAATTTAAACCACTTTCGTTTATTAAATTCGGCCTTTCTTTCTTTACTATATGCCGAAAGCGGAACTAAAAATCCTACTATTCTTGAATAAGTGTCAACTGCTTTTTCACCGCATTTTGGGCAGATTTCTGATAAAAACGCGTGTTCAGACTTGCAAACCGAAATTTTCCTATTATAAGCAAAATAAATGACACCGGATTTCGCTATATAATTCAAAAGTTTCCAGGCTTGTTCTTCGCTAGCAAAGTCACCTGCTAAGTTTATATGAGAAATCTGACCGCCACCGCATTCTTTATCAAGTATCGAACCTAATCTAACCTTTTCTTGTAGCGTACATTTTTCCATTAATGGTATCCATTGGTTTGAATATATGAAATATTTGTATTTACTATCAAAAATCTCATTATCTTTCTGGCAAAGGACAACGTTAGCTCTCTCTGCAGGGATAGCCTCGATATTTATGCTGTAATTAAATTCATAAGAATCTTTTTGTTTGTTAATAGAATCAAGTATCTTTTTGGCGAATTCAAGACCTTTTTCAGAGTAGGATTTGTTCCCAAATTCATCTGTATCAATAAGTCCGAACTCGTTAACAGCCTCATACATAGCAGTTATCCCAATTGTATTGTACTGTTTTTCAAGTTCAATAAGCTTATAAGTATAATTAGGTAGCAATCCATTTTTAATATTTTCAGTTATTACATCTCGGACTACATCCAGAACTTTAACACAAATATCAACACGTTCTTTTAAAATCTCAAAATATTTTGGCATATCGCCTTCGCTTTCTAGCGCAATACGCCTTAAATTAATCGTGTTTACCTTTATACTGCCTATCGATAAAGAGGTACCGCCTATTGAGTTTATAAACGCATTTAACTTTGAAGTATTAGAAATAAGCCTGCAACAGTTAGAAAGGCTCGTAACGTCGCTCCCAACATAAAAATTACTGTCAAACCATTGCATATTATGCTTGTTGCACCATCTTGCAAACTCCATATCAACAAACTTGCCGTCTTGATAGAGAAGCGAAAAAGTTAAAACCGGAAATGTCATCATAGTTTTGCTGCGTATCTCGGATACGACTTTCATAAATACTTTCTGGTGCTCTATTATGCCCTCTATGTGGTCTATAACATATTCGCCATCAGGAAAGCTTCTACCGCCAAATAACTCGATTAAATAGTTTCTATCCATTATGCTTATGTTTGAGAACGCAGATTCAGTAACCCTTAAATACGGCTGATTTAAGTCATAAATAAATTTCTGGAAGCATTGCCTGCGATAATATTCAGGGTCTTTTAAATAAAAGTTATTTCTTACATCATTATACCAAAAATAGTAAGAATAAACCAAATAACTCGGCAAGCCTACAGCGCCGCTCGTTCTGTTCGCTGCCCAGCTTATGAATTCCAAAACGTGGTCATTATAAGTCGTCAAATGCTTTGGTGGCTCTGTTTTGAACATATTTATAAAAAACAAGCCTTTATTTACAATAGGCTCTAAATCGTAAGCATAACAATAAGGCATGAAAGCGCACGAAGCAGAATCATGAAGATACGAAACGCCACTCCATTCGCCCTCAAGCCACTTGTTAGCTGTATCTAACCCATATTTTTTAGCTAAAACTGTAAAAATTTTATTAAACGAAAGCAATTTAGTATGCGGTTTAACCATATCAGCAAGCATAGTTCTTACATCGTGAGTAGTACTATTTGAGCTCGAATCCAGAGCAATATCTACAACACTTTGATTTTTTAAAAAATTTTCAATGTAATCGGTAAAATTCAAATGCGAATTTGAAAATCCATTGATTATTTCAAATTTTTCACCATATTTTTCGGATAATTCTTTGATTTTTTTGGTAAAATTAGTATTTAAATTAAGATTTATATGCATCATTTTTAACCTCACAATTATTTGCCCAACTGTTTACTAAATTACTAGCATTATAAAAATCAAAAAATTTATCATTAACTTTCAAAACTGGCACATTTTTAAAACCATTCTTTATCATTTCATTTTTATCGGTAATTAAACGATAAAAAATCTTATGATTTTTAAGCTTGGCCTCTAAAACCTTGCATTTTGGGCACCCTGTGCTGTATAAAACAACATCACAATTATCGCAAAATTTTGATTTTTTTTCATAACTGATCGCCATAATTTCAACCTCCTGAGTATTACAAAGCAGTATATACATTAAATTTTAAGCTGTCAAGTCTTTCCTTCTTAAAATAAATTCAATACTTCTTAAATCCATTCTTATAAATATAATATGAAGAATTATTTTATTTTGTGATAATTAAAAATACTTATTTTTTATATTTTATACAATAAATATACTTTAAAAATTAATTTTCAAAGTAAAAACATATAAAATTTTCTCCGAATTTTTCCAAAGTCTGCGAAATTTTTCAAACCGAGCAAAAGTACGTTGGACAACCCAACGCTATATCACAAACTGAGAATTTTTTTCACTTAAATTTTCGTAAATCAATTCGACCCCTGTCATCGATATTTATAACCTGAAAAGTAGCAACATCACCAACATTTAAGATATCGGTTACTCGCTCAACTCTTCGATCTGAAAGTTTAGAAATATGGCACATAGCTTCCTTACCAGGCGCAATTTCGGCAAAAATACCAAAATTTGTTACACGCGTAATCTTGCCTATAACGATATCTCCTATAGATATGTCTTTTACGACAGTTTTAATATAATCAAGCGCTAATCTGCAGTTTTCTATATTTTTGGACGAAACAAAAACTTTTCCATCTTCTTCAATGTTAACATCAACGTCAAAATCCGAGCATATTTTCTGAACGATTTTTCCGCCTGCTCCTATTATATCTCGTATCCTATCATTAGGTACTTCGATGCTTAGTATTTTAGGTGCAACATCGGCAACATTTTCACGTGGTTTAGAAAGTGTTTTTAATATACATTCTTTCAAAATTTTTAATCTGGCTTTTTTTGTAACTTCAAATGCTTCTTTTACAATTTCTGGTAATAGACCATCAATTTTAACGTCAACCTGAATTGCAGTTATGCCATTTTTTGTTCCGGCAACTTTAAAGTCCATATCACCATAAAAATCTTCTATACCTTGAATATCCACAAATGTTTTCCAATCATTGCCTGATGTTACCAAACCACATGATATTCCGGCAACCGGCTCTTTGATTGGTACTCCAGCGTCCATAAGTGCAAGCGTAGAGGCACAGACCGAAGCCTGCGAAGTTGAACCATTCGAAGAAAGAACCTCCGACACTAATCTTATTGTGTATGGGAACTCAGAAGTTGAGGGAATAACAGGCTTTAAGGCTCTTTCGGCAAGCGCGCCATGTCCTACCTCACGCCTACCGGGGGCTCTAACGGGACGCGCTTCTCCAACAGAATAAGCTGGAAAATTATAATGATGTATATAATATTTTTTTTCTAAATTTGATATTCCGTCAATCATTTGATATTCGTTAAGAGGCGCTAAAGTTACCACTGTTAAAACCTGAGTTTTTCCCCTGGTAAAAAGCGCAGAGCCGTGAACTTTAGGCAGCAGTGCTACTTCGGCGCTCAGCGGTCTGATTTCATCTAATTTTCGGCCATCAACGCGTTTATTAAAATTAAAAATCCATTCACGAACCACGGATTTTTGTATCTCAGGAATCCACGAATTAATAAAATTTACAGCATCCGGATAATCAGGCAACAATTTATTCAATAATTCTTCTTTAATTTTTGAAATTTGCAACTCACGATCAAATTTTTCGGTTATACCAAAAGTATCTGCAATTTTTTCTTTAGATAACTCAAAAACTTTATTTTTAAGTTCGATGTTTTCGCAATTTTCATTTATTCTTATCTTAATTTTACCTACTTTACATACAATTTGTGAAATAAAACCAATGATTTTTTTATTTATTTCATGAGCACTCATAATGCAATCAAGCATTAAATCATCGTTAACTTGGTTTGCACCGGCTTCAATCATCAGAATTTTTTCGATTGTCGAAGAAACAGTTAAATTCAAGTCAGACTCATTATTAACTTGAACCTCACTTGGATTAACTGCGATTTTATTTTTGATAAGTCCGATAACCGTTGAAGCAACTGGACCATTCCAAGGAATATCCGAAATCGAAAGAGCAATCGATGCACCAATTATCGAAGCTACTTCCGGAGAATGATTTTCTGATACAGAAAGAGCTGTGCATACTACCGCAACATCGTTTTTCATATTTTTAGGGAAAAGTGGCCTTATAGAGCGGTCTATCAATCTCGAAATTAAAATTGCTTTTTCCGAAGGTTTCCCTTCGCGTTTTGAAAAAGAGCCCGGAATTTTACCTACTGAATAAAGTTTTTCCTCAAAATCAACCACAAGAGGGAAAAAGTCCATTCCCTCTTTAGGCTTATCGGACATAGTGACCGTCGTCAAAATTACGGTTTCGCCGAGTCTTACTAAGCAAGAACCATTTGCAAGCAGTGCCATTTTGCCTATTTCAACTTCTAGTGGCTCACCTAAAATTTCGGTTTTAAAAATATTTAGCGCCAAATTTAACCTCTTGCCACTATCGATCTTATCCCAAGTTTAGCAATCAACGCCACATATCTATCGGAATTAGAACGAAACAAATATTTTAAAAGTCTACGCCTCTTATTAATCATTATAAAAAGACCACGGCGCGAATGATGATCTTTATCATGGATTTTCAAATGATCTGTTAACTTTGCGATTCTGTTAGTAATTAATGCAACTTGCACTTCGGTAGAACCAGTATCTTTTTCATGCCTTGCGTTCTCTTTGATAATTTGCGACTTTTCCAATTTTTTCCCCATTTAAACCCCTCCAACAATTTATGTGAATGATATTTTACATCCAATTTGACAATAAAGCAACCCCTAAAAACACAATTGCGACCATAGAAGTAAGTTTTATCAAAATGTTTATCGATGGCCCAGAAGTATCTTTAAAAGGATCGCCCACGGTGTCGCCAACAACCGCAGCCTTATGCGAGCTCGAGCCCTTGCCGCCAAAATTTCCGGCTTCGATATGTTTCTTCGCGTTATCCCAAGCACCGCCTGCGTTTGACATCATGGTTGAAAGAACAAAACCACAAACGGTAACTCCCGCCAAAAGCCCTGCTGTACCAGGGACTCCTAAAGTTGCACTGACTAAAATCGGTGTTGCAATAGAAATCGCAGCAGGTATAAGCATAAGTCTCACGGATTCGCCCGTGCAAATTGATACGCAAGAAGAATAATCAGGCTTTGCCTTGCCTTCCATAAGGCCTTTAATACTTTGAAATTGCCTTCTGACTTCATGAACTATACTCATTGCAGCTTTTCCGACGGCTTCCATAGTATACGCCGAAAACAAAAACGGAAGCATTGCGCCAATAAATAATCCGATAAGAACCGGAGGATTTGTAACACTCAAATTAAGTTTTAAATTCGGTGCAAATACTTTAGCCTCAGAAATATAAGCAGCAATTAAGGTAAGAGAAGTAAGTGCCGCAGAACCTATTGCAAATCCTTTTCCTGTTGCAGCGGTAGTGTTACCCAAAGCATCGAGGGCATCGGTTCTATTGCGAATATTTTCGCCTAACCCTGACATCTCGGCAATACCACCGGCATTATCGGCAATCGGGCCGTAAGCATCCGTTGCAAGTGTTATTCCAAGCGTTGAAAGCATGCCAACTGCAGCAATTCCTACTCCATAAAGACCTCTGCTAAACCCCAAAGCAGTGCTTGTGGTTCCCCCACACACAAAAAAACTCCATAAAACCGCAACTCCAATAATAACGCATGGTGCCAGTGTTGAAAACATGCCCAAAGATAAACCTGCAATTATAACCGTCCCTGATCCGGTTTCAGAAGATTTGGCAAGTTTTTTCGTCGGTTTATATGTATCGGAAGTAAAAAACTCCGTGGTAAAACCGATTAAAATCCCAGCAATCAAGCCAACTGAAAGCGATACAAACAATTTTTCGCATTGTGGGAAAAATTTTTCAATAATGTAGTAAGAACCCAATAACATTAAAATCGAACTTATCTGTGTGCCTCTGCGCAAAGAATTAAGCAGTGATTTTTGGTCAGCATTTTCGTGAGTTTTAACAAAAAAAGTACCAACCATCGAGACTATAACTCCAAGCGCCGATAAAATCATCGGTAAAATCACGCCGTCCATGCCGAACCCGGCGCCAATCGAGAGTGCTGCAGTCGAAATCATGGCACCGACAAACGATTCATACAAATCAGCGCCCATTCCGGCGACATCACCTACATTGTCACCAACATTATCTGCAATAACAGCGGGGTTCCGGGGGTCATCCTCCGGGATTCCGACTTCAACTTTACCAACCAAATCTGCACCAACATCGGCAGCTTTTGTAAAAATTCCTCCACCGACGCGCGCAAAAAGCGACATGCACGCAACACCCATTCCAAACGTTAACATATTCGAAACAATATTTTGAACTAATTCCGTACCAACAATTTCAGCTCTTGAATACCAAAATTTTAAAAACCAAAACCAAAGTGATATTCCCAAAAGACCGAATCCGACGATTACAAATGAAATCACACTTCCGGCTGAAAATGCGACTTTAAGCCCTTCATTCAATCCTTTTTGGGCTGCTGAAACAGTTCGCACGTTTGCCATGGTAGCTGTTCGCATTCCGATAAACCCCGAAAGTGCTGAAAAAAATCCACCTAAAATAAAAACGTAAGGTACTAACTTTCCAACTATTCCAAAAAATGAACAAATTAATAACGCCACAAAAATTGCCGCAAAAAATATTGATACACTTTGATATTGCCGTTTAAGATACGCTGTGGCTCCGATGCGTATGGCGTCAGAAATTTCTTTGGCTCTTGCGTTGTCAATCGGATAATTTTTAATTTTTATATATTTAAAAACTGCAAACGCCAAAGATACTAAAGATACTAAAAAAACAAGTAAAACAACATCCACAAAAACCCTCCAAGTTTTCGCATTTTTAAAATTTTCACATAATTTTTATTCAAATAAATCAAACCACCAATTCTACAACTGCCATTTCAGCTGCATCGCCGCGTCTGGGGCCGAGTTTGATGACTCGAGTAAATCCGCCGTTTCTGCTAGCAAATTTTGGTCGTAAATCCGTTAGAACCTTTTGAGTTAAATCTTCGCCCAAAAACGCAAACATTCTCCTTTTTGTGCTTAGTGTTGGAATCTCGTCTCGTTTAGCAAGCGAAAAATATTTCCCGACAAAAAATTCAAGTTCTTTGGCCTTAAAGTAAGTTGTTTTAATTTTACCGTAAGTTATCAATGATTTAACTAAATTTTTAAGCATTGCAATGCGGTGAGAAGTAACTCTGCCTAATTTTCTAGCACACATATTAACTACCTCCTAATTTTGCATTTCGTTGTCATTATTGTTATCGTCACTGTTGTTATCTTCATTGCTGTTATCTTCGTCATTCTCTTCTTCCGGAGCTTTAGCCTTTCTTCTACTTTGTTTATCATTCTTCCAGCCGAATTCTTTGAGTTTTGAAACTATTTCATCGCACGATTTTTTCCCCAAGTTTCTTATACCGGTTATTTCATCATATTTCATGACTAAAATTTGACTCAATTTTTCAATGCCTACCCTTTTGAGCGCATTAAAAGTCCTAGCTGAAAATCCCAAGTCATCAAGTGCCAAATCGCCCGATAAATTTTTAAATTCACTGCCGCCCAAAGACATTTTAAGACCGCTTCCAAGTTCTAAAAAAAGCGCAAAATGTTCCATCAAATTATTAGAAGCAAACGCAACGGCTTCTTGCGCCGAAATTATACCGTTTGTCCACACTTGAACGGTGAGCTTATCATAATCAGTAATTTGCCCAACACGAGTATTCTCTATGGTATAATTTACTTTGGTAACCGGAGAATACAACGAATCAACGGGGATTATGTTCACAACCGATGGCATAATATTCCTGTTTTGTTCTGCCGAAACGTAACCGACGCCGGATGTGAAAGTGATTTCCATCTTAAGTTGCGCGCCCTCATCCAAACTTGCAATAAGATTATTGCTCAAAACACTTAAATCAGAATCCGATTCAATCATGTCGGCTGTAAACTCGCACGGACCTTTTAAGTTAACATAAACAGTTTTTGATTCGCATCCTTCAAGACGAACTATTATATCTTTAACGTTAAGAACAATTTCAGTCACGTCTTCGTGAATTCCCGGTATTGTGGAAAATTCGTGAGTAACACCATCGATTTTTATTGAACTCGCCGCTGAACCCGGCAAAGATGACAAAAGCACACGTCTTAAACTGTTCCCCAAGGTTACACCAAAACCGCGTTCCAACGGATTTACAACAAATTCAGCATATTTGCCGTCATCCGAGGCATTTTTTACAATTACTTTTTCTAATTCCAAATCCAAACTCCTCCTATGTTCAAATTACTTCGAATATAATTCTACTATCAATGTTTCTGAAACTTCCAAATCGATATCATCTCGTCTGGGAATAGCAGAAACTTTGGCCTCAAAATGTTCTTGGTTAGAAAACTCAAGCCATTTTGGAAGATTTTTGGACGAATTATCGGCTATAACCGACTTTAAAATTTCTTTTTTCTTTCCTTGATCAGAAACTGAAACAACATCCCCCGGATCGACCAAATATGAAGAAATATTCACCGGATGCCCATTAACACAAAAACTTCTGTGAATCGTAAACTGTTTAGCTTGTTCCCTAGAAACCGCCCATCCTAAACGATAAACAACGTTATCTAAACGCCGCTCAAGAAAAGAAAGCATGTTTTCGCCCGTTTTGCCCTCTTTTATTTTAAGCGCCATATCATAATACTTCCTGAACTGTTTTTCCCTGACGCCATAATATCTTTTCGTCCTTTGTTTGGCTCTTAACTGAATCCCGTATTCTGAAGATTTCTTTTTCAATTGTCCATGCTGCCCCGGGGTGCTTTGTCTCCTAGAAATTGAGCACTTATCCGAAAAACATCTTGAACCTTTTAAAAATAATTTTTGGCCTTCGGCTCTACATAATTTACATCTTTTTTCCACAAAAATTCCTCACTTTACTAAAAATTTAAACACGGCGTCTTTTAGGTGGTCTGCACCCATTGTGCGGAATTGGGGTGACATCTTTAATCAAAGTAATCTCAAGCCCCACAGCCTGTAAAGCTCTTATTGCAGATTCCCTGCCTGATCCAGGCCCTTTTACATATACCTCAACTGACCTGATACCGTGCTCCATAGCCCCCCTGGCTGCAGCTTCGGCTGTAGATTGTGCCGCAAACGGTGTGGATTTTTTGGAACCCTTAAATCCAAGCGACCCGGCACTGCTCCAAGTAACAGCATTGCCTGCAGTATCAGATATTGTAACAATTGTATTGTTAAAAGTTGCCTGAATGTGTGCAGTACCTCTTTCGATATTTTTGCGCTGACCTTTTCGAATTACTTTTCGTCTTTCGTTAGCCATAAAATAAAATTCTCCTCTTTAAATTTACTTTTTCTCTTTTTTCTTACCTGCTATGGTCTTGCACGGACCTTTTCTTGTTCTTGCGTTTGTTTTCGTGCGTTGACCCCTCACGGGTAACCCTTTAAGATGCCTGATCCCTCGATAACATTTTATGTCGGTCAGCCTTTTAATATTGAGCGATACTATTCGCCTTAAATCCCCCTCAACGTGAACTTCAAGTTTAGCAATACTTTCCGAGATATCTCTTGTTTCATCGTCGGTTAAATCTTTAACTCTCTTATCAAAATCCACATTTGCTTTTTTTAAAATTTTTCTCGAAGTAGTAAGTCCAATGCCTTTGACATAAGTTAATCCAATTTCAATTCGTTTATCACGAGGAAGATCTACACCAGATATACGTGCCATTTTAAGCCTCCTTAATTAAATTTAACCTTGCCTTTGTTTATGCTTAGGATTTTCACAAATAACCATTATTCTGCCTTTTCGCTTGATTATTTTACATTTGTTGCAAATTTTTTTAACTGATGGTCTGACTTTCATATCAAATACCTCCTTTAACTATTCAACAGGAGCTTCATTTGCAGATACTCTCCAAACAATACGTCCGCGAGTCAAATCATAAGGTGAAAATTCAACCTTAACTTTATCTCCCGCAATAACTTTTATGGAATTACACCTGAGCTTGCCCGAAATTCTACAAACAACAATATGGTCATTAGGCAATTTCACTTTAAAAAAAGCACTGGGCAACGTTTCCACAACAATCCCATCCATCTCAATATTGTCAGATTTAGCCATTAATTAAAACTCCTTCTAAAAAATATAAAATAAAATCTATACCAAAGTAAGAATAAAAGTGCCGTTTTCGGTTATAGCAACCGTGTGCTCAAAGTGCGCACAAAGCGACCTATCTTTGGTAACAACATTCCAGCCGCCGCTTTTCAAAGCCTCAAGCTCCGGTGCGCCAACGCTAACCATCGGCTCGATGGCAATAACCAAACCATCTTCGATAATAGGCCCTGAAAATTTTTTTCCATAATTCGGAACGCTTGGCGCCTCGTGTACTGAGCGTCCGATTCCGTGCCCAACATAATTTTTAATCACCGAAAAACCGAACGACTCCACAAAACTTTGAATGCTATGCCCTATATCACCGATATGATTACCTACTTTAGCATTTTCAATCCCTTTTTGCAATGATTTTTCAGTTACATCCAACAAAGTTTTAGCATCTTCCGAAATTTCACCACATGCAAAAGTTTTTGTATTATCACCATTAAACCCATTAATACAAGCTCCAACGTCTATGCTGACTATATCACCCTCTTTGATTATTTTGTCAACCGAAGGAATGCAGTGAATGAGCTCTTCGTTAACTGATATACAAGCAGTTGCCGGAAATCCGTCTTCCCCTAAAAACGAAGGTTTTGCACCGTTTGACTCAATGCATTTTCTGGCGATATCATCTAATTCTTTGGTGCTGATTCCAGGTTCTATGGCTTTTCCTGCAGTTTTAAGGGCCAGTGCCGAAATTCTTCCGGCTTCGCGTATTATATCAATTTCTTCACGCGATTTCAACTTTATATTCAAATTTCGTTTAAGCATTAATTTTTCACCAAACTTAAAATCTCCGCCGAAGACTGCGAAATAGGTGCGCCGCCATCGACTGTTTTCAATATTTTTTTTGAAGAATAATAGTTGCGCAAAGGCAAAGTCTGTTCCTTATAAACTTTTAACCGCGTCCTGATTGTTTCTTCGGTGTCATCTTTTCTTTGAATAAGCTCCGCACCGCAATTATCACAAATATTCTGAACTTTAGGTTTCATCTCGGTTGCGCTATTAAAAACCGAACCGCACTTTGGGCAAACCAATCGGCTGAGCATCCTCTTGCATATCAAATCATCCTCAACATTAATATCGATAACTGTGTCAATTTCAATTCCCATATTTTCCAGAGCTTCGGCCTGAGTAACGGTTCTTGGAAAGCCGTCCAAAATATAGCCGTTCGAACAATCTGGATTTGAAAGCCTGGATTTTAACAGCTCGATTACCAAATCATCCGGGACAAGTTTGCCGTTTTCTGTATAACTCTTTAATACTTCGGCTTTGTCTCCTCCGGATTTTAAAACACCTCTTATTATATCTCCGGTTGATATCGCGGGGATGCCGAGTTTTTTGGAAAGTAAGGCCGATTGCGTACCTTTGCCTGAACCCGGCGCTCCTAGAAAAATAATTTTCATAATATTCCCCCTAATCCAAAAAGCCTTTGTAGATTCTCATCATTGTTTGTGATTGCAAAATTTTAACAGTTTCAAGCGCAACACCAACAAGAATGATTATTGACGTTCCACTCAGAGAAAGACCAGTCATGGGAATCAGCTGCATAAAAAGCATCGGGAAAATAGCAATAAATGCTAAAAATAATGCCCCCATTAAAATTACTTTTGATAAAACTCTACCCAAATATTCAGCAGTTGGCTTACCTGCACGAATCCCCGGGATCGCTCCACCACCTATTCTCAAATTGTTGGATATCTCAAGCGGATCGTACGAAATTGAAACATAGAAATAAGCAAACATAATAATTAACGCAAAGTAAATCACATTATAAGTCCAGCTGCCAAACGTAAACGCGTTAAGAATTGCTTTCCATATACCATTGGAACCCACAAAAAGATTAATCATACTCGGCAGCATTAGCATAGAACCCGCAAAAACAATGGGCATAACTCCCGCCAGACCTATTTTTAAAGGCAAATGGCTACTTTGTCCATCAAAAACACGCCTGCCAATAACACGTTTTGCATATAAAATTGGCACCCGGCGTTCGGCGTCGTTCATAAAAACTATCAGCCACATCATTCCCAAAAACACTACCAAAAAGATTGGAACGTATATATAGTACATCCAAAAATTTGCTGTATCAGTGATTGCATAATATAAATAAACACCCATGTTTTTCAATAAAGCTGGCATTCTAGAAACGATACCCGCAAACATCAAAATAGAAACACCATTGCCGATCCCATTTTCGTTAATACGTTCACCGAGCCACATCATAAGAGCAGTTCCAGCAGCAAAAACCGCAATTATTACTATTGCTGCAAAAATTCCTTCAATTCCTTGGGTATACTTAATAATGCTCATACCTGCATACCCATTATTACGAAGCAGCATATAATAACCGAACCCCTGCGAAATACCCAAAACAATCGTAAGAATACGAGTAATCGCTGTTATTTTTTTGCGACCTTGCTCACCTTCTTTATGAAGTGATTCAAGATACGGCAAAGCAACTCCCATAAGCTGCATTATAATCGAAGCATTAATGTTTGGTTGAACCGAAAGTGCGAAAAGAGTTGCTTGAGCAAACGCACCACCTGAAAGAGTATCAAAGTACTGTAAAAGCGAACTTCCGCCCGACATACCACTCATAAATCCCTTAAGAGCTTCAGTATTTAAAAAAGGTACAGGAATTATAGAACCTACTCTAAATACTATTATTATCAAAAGCGTATAAAGTAATCTTTGCTTTAAATCACCGGTTTTCCAAGCCTGCTTAAGCGTTCTGATCATTTTTGAATCACCTCTGTGGTTCCGCCAACATTCTCAATTTTTAATTTTGCACCAGCTGAAAACATATTAGCGTGAACATTTAATTTTTTAGTCAAACTACCATTACCTAAAATTTTTAGATAATCAAATTTTCTTTTAACAATTCCATAAGATCTTAAGAGTTCTTTGTCAACCAGAGTACCATCTTCAAAAACTTCAAGCTTGCCAACATTCACGGCTGCAACCGATTTGGCAAAAATATTATTAAATCCACGTTTTGGAACCCTACGCTGAAGCGGCATTTGACCGCCTTCGAACCCCCATCTGATAGAGCCTCCTGAACGTGCCTTTTGTCCTTTGTGCCCTTTGCCAGCAGTTTTGCCATTACCCGAGCCATGCCCACGACCGACTCTTTTTTTTTGGTGTCTGGAATTTGCCGCAGGGCCAAAATTATTTACATTCAACATAAGTTTTATCGCCTCCTTTAAAGTAAACTGCAGACACATACAAATAATATCATAAAAAGCAAAAAAATAAAACTCATCCCAGAATTTCTGAAACTGTTTTTTCTCTAACTTCGGCAACACGTTCAACACTGCAAAGCGACTTCAAACCTTTAATAACCGCCTTTACAACGTTGCAAGGATTATTTGATTTTAAAGATTTTGCTCTCAAATCTTTTATGCCAACAGCTTCAATAACAGCACGCGCAGAACCTCCGGAAAGTACGCCTGTGCCCGGTGGAGCGGGTTTTAGCAAAACACGAGTGGCACCAAATTTGCCGATAACCTCATGAGGTATCGTATCTTTATGAAGATCCACTTTAATTATATGTTTTTTAGCATCTTCGATACCTTTTCGTATAGCATCCGGAATTTCGCCGGATTTTCCCATTCCAACGCCAACTTTGCCTTTTCCATCGCCTACTACCATAAGTGCTGAAAATTTGAAAATTCTTCCGCCTTTGACCGTTTTTGAAACGCGATTAACAGCAACCAAATGCTCTTTGAATTCGTCATTTTTTACAGATTTATTTCTAAAATTTGTTCTTGGCAAGAAACACACCTCCTGAATTTAAAAATTTAAAATTTAAGTCCGTTCTCTCTTGCACCTTCAGCAAGTTCTTTTACTCTTCCGTGATAAATATAACCACCTCTATCAAATACAACCTCAGAAATTCCGGCCTTGATTGCACGTTCAGAAACAATTTTGCCAACTTCACGCGCAGCAATTTTGTTACCACCATAATTTTCAAAATTTTTCTCTAAACTCGAAGCTGAAACTAGTGTCTTTGCTGTATCGTCATCAATCACCTGAGCATAAATATGTTTGAGCGAACGAAATACACACAAACGAGGTCTTGACGCCGAACCATAAATTTTTGCTCGAACTCTTTTGTGCCTTTTCATGCGGCGATCATTTTTGTCAGCCTTATTAATCATAAAAAATCACCTCCAACTATTTTTTAGCTTTACCAGCTTTTCCTTCTTTGCGGCGTATAATTTCGTAATCGTATTTAATTCCTTTGCCTTTGTATGGCTCAGGAGGACGTTTAGATCTTATATTTGCTGCAAACTGACCAACTTTCTGCTTGTCGGCTCCGCGAACAATTATTTTATTTGCGCCCTGAACCTCCAGTGTTATGCCGTCTTCTTCCTTTACTATAACCGGATGAGAATAACCGAGATTCAAGACTAGATTTTTAGCCTGCTTTTGTGCTTTATATCCAACACCATTAATTTCGAGAGTCTTGGAGAATCCTTTTGTAACGCCTTCAACCATGTTGAAAATAAGCGAACGAGTAAGTCCATGCAAAGCTCTGTTAAATTTTTCATCATTTTTACGCGAAACATTAATAACAGAATCAGCAATTTCAACATAAATATTGGGATTTACAACTTGCGATAATTCTCCATTTGGTCCTTTTGCATGAAAAACACCATCAATGAAACTCACATTAACGCCGTTTGGAATATTTATAGGTTTTCTTCCAATTCTAGACATATCCTAGCACCTCCTTTTATTTTACCAAATATAAGCTAAAACCTCTCCGCCTAAACGTGATTTCCGTGCTTTTTTGTCGGTCATAATGCCTCTTGAAGTTGAAATCAAAGCAATACCGAGCCCACCAATAACTTTTGGCAGCGCATCTGTTTTTGCATAGACTCGCATCCCGGGTTTTGAAATTCTTTTAAGATTAGTTATCACCGACGTTTGATCAGGATTATACTTTAAAAAAGCTTTAAGCATCCCTTGTTTGCCATCCTCGGAAATAACAAACTTTTTAACAAAACCTTCGTTGCATAAAATTTTAAGAATGGCAACCTTGATGTTGGAAGATGGAATTTCAACACTTATATGATGCGCCGAAATAGCATTTCGAATTCTTGTTAAAGTATCTGCAATAGCATCAGTAACTCTCATTAATTCTCTCCTTTCGATTTTAAGATTTTAAAAAAATTACCAACTGGCTTTTCTAACACCCGGTATTTCGCCTTTGTGCGCAAGATTCCTAAAACAAATGCGGCAAATTCCGAACATTCTGAGGAATCCCCTGGGTCTTCCACATAAGCTGCAACGAGTGTACTCGCGAGTTTTAAACTTTTGCTCGCGTTTTTGCTTGGCAATTAACGACTTTTTTGCCATAATCCGCCTCCTTTCATTAAATTATACCGCACTTTTAAACGGAGCGCCGAACAAACTCAAAAGTTCGCGTGCATGTTCATCATTTTTTGCGGTAGTAATTATATTTATATCCATTCCGCGGACTTTGTCAATCTTATCATAATCAATTTCGGAAAAAATCAGCTGTTCTTTAACGCCAATATTATAGTTCCCGTGACCATCAAACGATTTATTGCTGATTCCTCTAAAGTCTCTAACTCTTGGCAGCGCTAGGTTAAAAAACCTATCAATAAATTCATACATCCTGTCGCCGCGCAAAGTTACTTTTACTCCAATTTTCATGCCCGCCCGAATCTTAAAGTTCGAAATCGAACGTCTTGCCAAACACGGAACAGCATGCTGACCGGTGATTTTTGACAAACCACTGGCAATAGATTCGATGGCTTTGGAATTTTCGCGAACTTCTCCTGCCCCAACATTAATGACTACTTTTTCAATTTTTGGTACTTGCATGATATTTTTAAAAGAAAATTTTTTCATTAAATTGGGGATAATTTTCGATTTGTAAAATTCTCTAAGTCGTGCCATAAATTAACCTCCTTTTGTAAAATTACTTAGCAAACTGCCTTTTGCACTTTTTGCAAACGCGGACTTTAACATTTTTTTCATTAAATTCATGTCCCACGCGAGTCGGAACATCACAATGTGGGCACACAACCTGCAGCTTATCAGTGCGAATCGGGGCCTCAACTTCGACAATTCCAGAATCATCGCCGATTCTTCTGGCTTTTAAGTGCTTTTTAACTTTATTTATGCCGGAAACCAAAGCTTTTTTGGCACGTGCACTCAGTGCGATAACTCGACCGCGTTTTTTCTTATCTTTGCCCGAAAGTACACAAACCATATCTCCAATTTTAACATGAGATTTTAAAATGCACGTTTTGTTCACGTTATCACCTCCTTTACATCGCCCGAATTTTTATAAAGTTTCGGGTGCTAAACTTAAAATTTTGGAAAATTGTTTATCTCTGAGTTCACGCGGCATTGGACCAAATATACGAGTGCCCTTGGGAGTTTTATCCTCTTTAATTATGACAGCCGCGTTTTCATTAAAACGAATATAAGAACCGTCTTTTCGAGCAATTGCACATACCGTGCGCACCACAACCGCCTTTACTACATTGCCTTTTTTGACAGAACCTGTATTGCCGGCTTTTTTAACCGATGCAACTATAATATCTCCGACTCGTGCATACTTGCGCTTAGAGCCCCCCAAAACCTTAATGCACATAATTTCTTTTGCGCCGGTATTATCCGCAACTTTTAACCTTGTTTGAGGCTGTATCAAAGCAATCCCCTCCTTTTAATTTTTACTTTCTAAAATTTTAACTAATCGCCAGCATTTTTCTTTCGAAAGTGGTCTAGTTTCCATTATTTTAACACGGTCGCCAATTTTGCATTCATTTTTTTCATCATGAGCTTTAAATTTACTCCTGCGATTAATATATTTTTTGTAAAGTTTATGCTTGACCAATTGTTCAACTTGAACAACTATTGTTTTATCCATTTTATCACTTGTTACAATACCTATTCTGGTTTTTCTGGAATTCCTGACAGGCTTTTTTAAAACTGCTTGCATTTACTAGACCTCCTTTTTTAAGTTTAAAACTGTTAATATTCTGGCAATATCTTTTTTCAAATGCCTTATTCTCATTGGATTGTTAAGCTGATGAATTGCTTTTTGGCAGCGAAGATTAAAAAGCTCTTCTTTGAATTCGGCTAATTTTTTTACCATTTCTTCCTGCGAAAGATTCAAAATTTCTTTAATTTTCATCCTTGCCTCCATTATCCAAAGAAATTTCTTTTTTAACAAACTTGCATTTAACCGGTAATTTCATGGCCGCCAAGCGCATAGCTTCTCTTGCAATTTTTTCATTTACTTCGGCAAGTTCAAACATAATTCTGCCAGGTTTTACAACTGCAACCCAAAACTCAGGCGCCCCTTTACCTTTACCCATTCTGGTTTCGGCAGGTTTTTTAGAAACCGGTTTATCAGGAAATATTTTTATCCAAACTTTTCCCATTCTTTTACAATACCTGGTCATCGCAACACGCGCGGCCTCGATTTGATTTGAAGTTATCCAGCAAGGTTCGAGCGATTGCAAGCCATAATCACCATAAGTTACGGTGTTCCCACGCGTAGCTTTGCCTTTCATTCTGCCTCTGTGTGCTTTTCTGTATTTCGTTCTTTTAGGCAACAGCATTTCTAACCCCTCCTTTTACAATCTTTCTATCAGATTGCTTAAAAATTTCACCTTTATATATCCAAACTTTAACCCCAATTTTACCATAAGTCGTATCAGCTTCGGCAAAACCATAATCAATATCGGCACGAATCATCTGCAGTGGAATACTGCCTTCGTGGTAGTGCTCGGCACGAGCGATATCGGCACCGGCAAGCCTACCAGAAACTCTGACTTTAATTCCTTTGACACCCAAACGCATGGCTTTTCCTATAACCTGTTTGATTACACGCCTGAATGGAGTACGTTTTTCAAGCTGCTGAGCAACATTTTCGGCCACTAACTGAGCATTGCAATCTGCACGCTTGATTTCTAATACATTAATAATAACTTGGGAATTAATTAAACTAGAGCATTCTTTTTTTAACTTTTCTATACCACTACCTGCACGACCAATTACAATTCCTGGCTTTGCACAATAAACAAAAATATAAATTTTACCGCCGCGGCGTTCAATTTCAATTTTAGCAACACCGGCCTTGCGAATTTGCTTTTTAATAAATACTCTGATTTTTTTATCTTCAACAATCAATGCCGGAATATCTTTTTTTTCAGCAAACCAGCGTGAAAGCCAATCTTTATTTATACCCATCCTCATTCCATTAGGATTGATCTTTTGCCCCATTACTCTCATCCTCCTTATAATCATTTAATATAATAGTAACATGTGAAGACCTTTTTAAAATTCTATGCCCGCGGCCTTTAGAAACCGGCTGCATACGCTTTAAAGTGGGTCCAGGGCACGTAAAACACTTTGAAATATACAATTCAGATGCTTGCATATTATGAACATTTACAGCATTTGAAATTGCGGAATTTAAAAGTCTTAGTAAATGCCATGATGCCGATTTTGG
The DNA here is from genome assembly GCA_946535695.1 of uncultured Clostridia bacterium. Taxonomy (GTDB): domain Bacteria; phylum Bacillota; class Clostridia; order Oscillospirales; family Acutalibacteraceae; genus Improbicoccus. The sequence continues at coordinate 24,792 of CAMNDS010000001.1, forward strand.
TGTGTGCTGCAATATCCCAATTGCTAAGCCAACCGGTTTATTCCTTATTAAATCAAGAACTATCCCGACTTTTCGCGGCGAAATCCGCAAATATTTTAAATGTGCTTTAGCTTCCATATTTTACCTCCTCATTCGTTAAAATTAGTATTTGCTATTTTTTAATTTTATCGGCAGTAGCGTTTTTGGAACCTGAATGTGCCTTAAAAGTACGCGTCGGTGCAAACTCGCCCAACTTATGCCCCACCATATCTTCAATAATATAAACAGGAATATGCTTTCTTCCATTATGAACAGCAATTGTATGACCTACAAATTCTGGAAAAATTGTAGAAGCACGACTCCATGTTTTTAAAGGCTCTTTTTTACCACTTTTATTCATATTTTGGATTCGTTTCATTAATTTTTCTTGCACAAAAGGTCCTTTTTTTAAACTGCGACTCATATTATTCCTCCCTTCAATACTTTTATTTTCCGTTTCTGCGTTTTACTATAAACTTATCAGAAATCTTGTGATTTTTACGAGTTTTATATCCCAAAGTTGGCTTACCCCAAGGTGTTACAGGAGTTGCCCTACCAATTGGTGACTTGCCCTCACCACCACCATGTGGGTGATCGCATGGATTCATAACTGAACCCCTAACAGTTGGTCTCCAACCCATGTGACGTTTCCTACCGGCTTTACCTATTTTTATATTTTCATGGTCTAGATTTCCGACCTGACCAATGGTCGCCATGCAAAGTTCCGGCACATTCCTAAGCTCACCTGACGGTAAACGCAAAAGCGCCATATCATCTTCTTTTGCCATAAGCTGCGCCATGTTTCCAGCCGATCTTGCTATTTGCCCACCTTTACCAGGATACATCTCAACATTATGAACAAATGATCCAACAGGAATGTCTTTTAATTTAAGTGCGTTACCAATTTTTATATCTGCATTTTCGCCCGAAACCACGTCTTGCCCAATTTCTAATCCTAAAGGAGCCAAAATGTATTTTTTGGTCTTGTCGGAATACTCAACCAGTGCAATATACGCAGACCTGTTAGGGTCATACTCGAGACTCAAAACCTTAGCGTTTTCACCAAATTTATTTCTTTTAAAATCAATAATACGATATTTATTTCGATTGCCGCCGCCGCGATGTCTTACAGTTATTCTGCCGTAACTATTACGCCCCGCATGTTTTTTTAGAGACTTTAAAAGTGTCTTGTTCGGTGAAACTTTAGACAAACCGGAAAAATCCGATGAAGTCATGTTCCTACGCGAAGGTGTTACTGGCTTGTAAGTTTTAACTGCCATTTTTTCACTCTCCTTTAAGTTAAGTTATTTGATTGAAAAATTCTATGCTTTTTTCGCCTTTTGCAAGAGTAACAATTGCTTTTTTCCAAGAAGGAGTCATACCTGATATTTTCCCTCTCCTCCTATGCTTGCCCCTTACGTTGACGGTATTTACTTTTGAAACTTTAACATTGAACGCCTTTTCAATAGCCTGTCTAATCTCAACTTTACATGCATCCCTTTTAACCTTAAAACAATATTTTAAATTCGTAATGCCAAGCATGGATTTTTCAGAAATGAGCGGAGCGATAATAACATCATGGAAAGTACTGAAAGACTTCATCACGCCACCACCTTTTCCTGTTTACTTTTATCTGGACCAAAAATCTTATCAATTTTGCCAACAGCATTTTTAAAAATAATTAATTTTTCATGATAAAAAATATCGTAAGAATTTAAACTTTCAGCCGACAAAACTTTAATCCCCGCAATATTTGCGGCAGACTTTACAAAAAATTTGTTAGATTCAGGCAAAACAAAGACTGCTTTTTTCACGCTTAAATTTTTTAAAACTTCTAAAATTTCTTTAGTTTTATAAGATTGCATGACAAAATCTTCTAAAATAATCAATTTTTCTGTCTTTACCTTTAAAGATAAAACCGAACGGATAGCAAGTTTTCTGACTTTTTTATTTAAAGTTCTTGAATAGTCTCTTGGCTTTGGAGCAAAAACTATACCACCATGACGCCACTGCGGCGCTCTTGTTGAACCTTGACGCGCATGCCCGGTACCTTTTTGCCTCCAAGGTTTGGCGCCACCTCCGCTGACTTCTGCACGTGTGAGCGCGGATTTTGTCCCTTGCCTTTGATTTGCCAAGTAAACTACTATTGACTCATGCAAAACCGGAATGTTTGGTTCAATCCCAAAAATTTCATCAGACAAATTAATATTTCCGACTTTTTTGCCGTTTTTATCCAAAACATTAGAAAGCATTATTTTCCCTCCTTTTTGCTTTTTTTAACCGTATTTTTTATATAAACAATCGAGCCTTTTGGTCCTGGAACAGACCCTTTTATCGCGATTAAATTTTCATTTTCAATAATTTTGACTATTTTTAAATTTTGAACAGTAACGCGTTCATGCCCCAAGTGACCCGCCGAACGTAAGCCTTTGTAAACTCTTGATGGATCAGAACACTGACCAATTGAACCACCGTGACGACTAACAGGACCTGTACCGTGGCTTTCTCTTAGTCTTCTAAAATTCCAACGTTTTATAACACCTGCCCAGCCTTTGCCTTTACTGGTTCCGGTTACATCCACGCATTCGCCGACGGAAAACACGTTAACTTTTATTGAATCACCGATATTTAAATTTTCAGAATCCGCGAGTTTAAATTCGCACAAAATTTTAACAGGTTCAATTTTATTTTTTTCAAAAAAGACGAGCTGTGGTTTTTTTACCTTTTCTTCTTTAATTTTACCATAACCTAATTGAACGGCAGAATATCCATCTTTTTCAATGGTTTTTTTGCAAGACACGACACAAGGACCCGCTTTTATAACCGTTACAGGTATCATACAGCCGTCTTCGGTAAAAATACGCGTAATACCTACTTTTTCTCCTATTATGGCTTTATTCATTAAAACACCTCCTTTGAATTAAAAAATTAAAGTTTAAGCCCAATTTCAACTCCGGCCGGGAGCTCAATATTGGTAAGATTTTCAACAGTTTTATTAGATGGTTTCAAAACATCTATTAAGCGTTTATGAGTTCTGACTTCAAACTGCTCGCGACTATCTTTGTTGACTTGAGTTGAACGCAGAATGGTTATAATTTTCTTCTCAGTTGGCAAAGGTATAGGACCAGAAACCACAGCGCCGGTACGCACAGCTGTTTCAACAATTTTTGCGCAAGATTTATCGATGAGTTCATGATCGTAACTCTTGAGTTTGATTCTTATTTTTTTCTGATTTTTCGCATCCGCACTCACTTGTAAACACCTCCTTATTGAAAAAATAAAGACCGCAATTTATATTTTAGAAACAGAGATTTGAGAATATTACCATAATGATTATTAAAAATCAATAGGTTTCGGCAAAAAATGGAATTATTTATCTAAAAATTTATCTGTAGCAAGACAAGATATTTTAAAATCTGGCATTTTAGAATACGAATAAACTTTCTTTCTGGTGATACCAAAGAGAGCTTTTTTTATTTTGCAATGCCATTTAACATAAAAGTATTGCTAAAAAAGGTAGGCATTTTCCTCCGGCTACGCCGGATAGAATATCTGTTACCGGTTTCGAAATAAGCCTATTATCTATCCATTTTTAGTAATGTCTGGCATAAAAAGTCATTTTTGAAAATAGTAATTTCGTACAAGCTTAATTGAGAGGGCGATAATGATTTGTACAAAATCACAATTTTTAAAAATTTTAATTTCAATATTTTATTTAATTATATTATTATTTTCAATTCTTATTGTAACATTTAAATTGTATAGATTAAATTGGACTAAATTATTAAATAAATTTTGTTAT
>CAMNDS010000002.1 GCA_946535695.1 uncultured Clostridia bacterium
ATGTGTATAACGGCTCCAAAGAAGTGTCCCGTCGGGAGTAATTATTCGATTCGCAATAATCTTTCTATTTTCAATAAACTGTTGATTGTGTGGTTGAATTTTTTCCATGTTTTTATATATAAAAAATATGATAATATTTAGTTATTTATATATTCTACCGAAAATCACTTAAATAAACATATTTACAAAGATAATTCGTCCGCCGGTTATAACCATTATTTTCTTTAATTTTTACACATGTTGCCACACACGGATAAGTTTTTGGCTCTTCTGGATAATAATCTTCATATGATGTATATTGATTATACTATGCTCGTACAACCTCTTTCTATTTGTCAAACCCTGCTTTATTGGTTAGTAAAATTTTTTCAGACCATGAATATTCTTTCATGTTTTTCTTTTTATTATCGTTTAATAATCAACATTATCCACATCGCTGCGGTAATAAGAAAAACTATCACAATTTCTTAAAACAGAAGGTAGTGAATATGATTCTTTATAAAAACAATCCGCACTACATTATCGGCGGGATGTCCTAACTCCAACAACCTCTTCGACTGCTCGGGAGTGGTATAGTTTATAGTTGTTTTGCAGTTTCTTTATTATCATAATTAGTCCTCCTTTAGTTTATTGGTTGTACTTAAATTACAACTCATAATAATCATATTCGGATCATAGCCTTCTCCAATAATCATAAATCCTTTTCTCTTATACCAGTCTGCTTTCCATCCTTCATCGCATTGTAAAGTTAGAACCTCACAATCATATTCTTTTGCAATGAGTTTGGCGGTATCTAAAAGTTTATTTCCAATACCGCAGTGTCTATGCTTGTCGTCAACTATAAGTGTAGATAGAAAAGCGACCGTAGGAGTCTTATTTGGTATAGTTATTCTACATAATCCGTATTCAGAAGTTATAAATAAATCTATGCCATAATCATTTATATATTTAATCATATTATTCTGGTTTATCAGTTGTACCTACAAGATGTTCGTTGCCTTCGTATGGGATACATTCTCTCCATATTTCTATGTCAGTAAGTACCTTATAGTAAATAGTTCCTTTATCATCATCAAAAGAAGATTCAATAATTCGTTCAAATAGAGCTGGATACCAACATGCATCATTATTTCCTTTATCATAATGCCCTCTTACAAGCACTTTATCAAATGGCTTGAACTGCGGCTCATCGGGAACTTCAAGAGCGAGGTCAAACCACATTTCTCCATAATTAGAACTGTGCATCGCTCTACCATCCTGATGATATATCCACAACTTCTCTTTTTCAAAATCATGTGCAGGAACCTTTACAATTAAGAATTTCTCGCTGCACTTATCTTGATATTCTGCGGCAAAGTCGAGAATCTCACACACTTGTTTCGGTGCGCCACTTCTTATTATTTTACCCTCAATTTCTCCTGCTTGGATTTTCTCCGCCATTTCCAAGTTGAACGGAATAATCTTTGTTTTCATAATCGTTATTACTTTTATAGATTTTTACACAGTTCTTCTTTTGTTTTATACACCTCATTTTCATTTTTTATGTAGACTTTATTTTTGTTCCATTCCGGAAACATCTTATATTCTTCTATTTTTTCAAAAAAAGTGTACTTTATACGAAGTTTATCATTAGAGAAAAAGAATGGTTCATAGTCAATGCCAATCTTTTCTACTGGCAAATTTAAAATCTTATTATCAGCAATAAACCATAAAAAGTCACCAATATTGTATTTTGTGTTGAATGTCATAACTCAAACGGAATAATCTTTGTTTTCATATTATTTCTCTAATTTCAAAAATACATATCCAGTAAATCTATTCTTTATTGGATGATTATTAATTATATTATCAACTACTTTCATATTCCATTGATGTTCCTCATCATCATTGAATATATAATGATTTTCCTCAAGTTCTCTTGCAATATCTTCAACTGACTTTCCATCAGCATGTAACTTAAGTATTTCTACTACAAGAGTTTCAAATGAAGGATTCCCGTGCTTTTTTTCTTTTGGTTCTATAAATTCGTCTATATACAATCTCATAACTAATCCTCTTTTGGTGTATCACTTATACTTAAATTATAACTTATAATACATATTTGGGTCATAACCTTCTCCAATAATTACGAATTCTTTCTTTTCATACCAACTGCATATCCACAACTTTGGACAATACCTTCATTAGTTATTAAATCAAAACAATAAAAGCAATCTCCCGCTAAACTTTGAACAATTGCTTGACAAGGTAGATATTTTTTATGGTTCTCGAAAGTGCTACCAAATGCAGAATAATCTTTATCTAAAAGCACCTTAAACTCAACGTTTCTCGGAACTGAATTTAGTCCTAATGGGTCATTCCACATACTTATTCTCCTTTCTTTAAAATCATTTCGAGTGCTTTCTTGATACCTGATTCTTGAGCTTCTTCGTAAATATCAAATGAATCATCTAAAGTACTTATAGTTTCACATCTTTCATTTTGAATATCACAATCAAATATAGGTTTACCGTATTCATAATGAAATGTCCAACCATCGCTATTAGTAACTGCACGTTTATTTTCAATTGCAACTATTCCAATATAAATACCTTTTACTTCTCTCAGCCATCTTTGTGCTACATCGAGAGTTGGTGCTTTGAGATATTTGCATGTATTTGAATTGTAATTAGTGCATTCTACACTACCATTAGGATGAAATTCAATACCATCAAAATATCCTCTACATTCCCAGTCAAATCCAGCTTCTTTTAGCAGTTTTGCTACTTCTAAAGATACATAGTATTCGTGATTTATTACTTTCATACTCAGTCTTTCTTTGTTTTAGTGGTTGTGTATAAATTAAAACTATCACAATTTCTTAAAACAGAAGGTAGTGAATATGATTCTTTATAAAAACAATCCGCACTACATTATCGGCGGGATATCCTAACTCCAACAACCTCTTCGACTGCTCGGTCAACTGCTCGGGAGTGGTATAGTTTATTATAGATTTCATTTACTTATAAATTTATTAAAAATTTTTCTTTAAAATCATTAATATCCGTTTTTCCTGATTTTTCTTTAATTTCGCTTAGTAGATTTTGCAAGATAATATTTCAAATAATGTTGAATTGAATTATCAACAACTTCTTCATATCGTGTACTCCGCAATCCCTTAGTATCTATATCATCTATTAACTGATTATTATTTACATCAACAAATGTTGAAAAATATGTTTGAGTGCGAATTGAATAATGAATAGTAATATGAATTCCTAAATTATTTCTCAACCAGTTCAGCACATCAAATAATATTGGGCGAGCGAGGCATTTTCCGTATCCATGCAAACTATTTTTATAGTTAAAATAATATGCTTTGCCGTATTGAATATGTTTGATTTCTTTGCCCTCTCCTCTCGCCTTTAACTCATACTCTTCATCTTCGTCAATTGACTCACCATTATGTCGATGATCCCACCCGTAAAACGAATCACACCACTCGTCATATTCTGCTTTCTTTAGAAGTTTAGCAGTATTAACACTTACATAGCGATTAGTTTCCATAAAACGTAATATTTTATATTTTTATATATAAAAGATACGATAATATTTAGTTATTTATTAATGGAATTTTTTGCACCTTCAGATAATATAGCTAATTCTACGTTTCCTACAAATTCGTCTAGATTTCTTGCGTTACAATAAGACATCGCGGAACGAAGATAATCTGTGAAATTTTCAGTCCATTGTTTCACTGTGTAGTCAATAGTTATTTCTTTTTCAATACCTTCTGACGTTTTTGTTTTTATTTCATCATTTATCTTTCCTTGTGCTTTTTGAATTTTAATCTGCGCTTTGCGCGTTGACATTCCATATACGGCCTTTTTAAGAGGAGAATAATCTCTTATTAAAGATTTTTTATAAGTTTCATCTCCTGAATTGAAACGAAGATTATTCAGATCGGTTAATGTTAAGTATGTGAATTCTTTACTTGGACGTTCTGCAGACATAAACTCGGCGGCACTCTCAAAACATTTAGCTAACGTCGTACCAATCATTACATAGTCGGCACCCAAAGCCAATGCTTTAATAGCATTAGAATAAGAATTGATACCACCATCGGCTATTATTTTACATTGTAAATCATTATCTTTTTTTATTCTTAAACATCTATCCAATAAAGTAGCCATAGGCATATGTACTGCAGTATTAGATGATGTGATACAACATGAGCCCGTACCTATCGAACAACGAACATAATCCGCCCCGGCATCTGCTAGCATCTTATACGTCATCTCATTAGCGACATTACCCGCCATAATATATAAAGTATAATTATATTTCTTTGCGTTTTCTTTTGCTTTTTTTATAAGATTTTGTAATTCAAAAATATGCCCATTAGCTATATCAATTAATATCCTATATGTAGCAACTGCAGTTGTCGATAAAGGTTCATCACAAAACATATTTTTAAACTCTTCTAAACTAATGGCAGTCCAATAACCTTTATTAATAAATACGGCCCTGGTTTTTATAGTTTCTGTACGGGGCAGGATGGCGTTAATATGATTTTGTTCCCAAATATCGAAATTATCAACATTAACAACCGAGTCCATTGGGGCAGTAAATATCGGTAGTTTATTCTCGTAATAAGGATTACATTCGCTCCGATGTCTTATATACGATCTAATTTCTGGTATAATAGTCACATCGGATAACGAATACATTTTTGTATCATTCAGCATAATTAGTAAAATAATTTTTAATTAAAACAATAGGCGTTCCTTTATCTCCGCTTCCGGATGTTAAATCAGCTAAACTTGCTAATAAATCAACATAACGGCGGGGCGTTGTTCCTTGGCTAGCCATATTTCCAATTAAATTTGAATCTTTAGTTTTTATTTCATTTTGAATAGCTTGCCGTAATTCATCGCCCGATAGTTCAGAAAATTTTCCATCCGCCAATGCTTTTAATTTCAACTCGTTAGGAGTTCCAAATAAACCCGATGTATAACCCGGGCATGTAACAGGATCTGCAAATTCCCAGATACCACCTATAGGATCTTTGAAGCAACCGTCGCCGTATACGAGTACCTCCACTTGTTTACCGAATTGGTTTTTAATTTTTAATTGAATATCTTTACACAAATCGAAACAATTTCTAGGAAATAACTTTAATGTTTCATCGTCTGCTTTATTAGAGCCGAGAACACCATAATCCGCATTATATCCAGAATAATTTCCATCTTTTCTTTTCACAGCTGAACTCATCAACCACTTTAATGTATATTTGCTCTCTATAGCATTATGGCACCGCGCGTCGATAAACATCCAAGTTTTACCGCTCCGTCGATAAAAAAAATCCTCTTCGTTTTGATTTTTAAGATCATCCATTTGCTCAAATGTTAAATCGCAATGTTCCTCGTCGGCAATTTGTTTATAATAATCTTGAATATCTACGCCGGTAAAAAGATTCTTTCCATAATTAGGATTTCCTTGCTCATCAAAATTACCATTAAGAATAATACTAATATTAACAGCATATCTTGCAATTCCCCGAAGTATGACAGAAAACCGATTTCTAGACATAATAGGAGAATATAAAACGATATCTGTCGGTGCATTATTTTCATTCAAAAACTGCACGATATCATCTGTTGTAACATAATTTCCTTGCGCACGTGCAACAATAGATTCCGTAATACAAATAACATCTTTATCATTTAATGAAATTGTACTATCTGCAATATATGACGTGAGTGTATTTATTACAATATCCGCAATATTATCTCCTTTTTTAACGATTGGGCATTGTAACCCCATTGAAATAACTCCTGTTTTCATACATATAAATATAAAAAACAGCTAAAATAAATTTAGCTGTTCGCCTCTATATTTTCTCAGTGTCCCTTTAAGATCTTGAGTCTCGCAAAGTTCCATATATAAATCCAATATTGGATCGCCATCTTGCCACTCATATGGCTCCACATCTTGAATGACTTTTGGATTAAGTCGTTTACCTGTTTTTTGAAAATAATACTCGGCTTGCTCTGGGGTTACGTTTTGAAATGTCGATACTGCCCATTGGAAATACTCTAAATCTTTATCTATTAATTCTTCAATAGTCTTACCTTTATATTTAGTATACCAAAATTTTACAATCGGCCATTCTCCGTTTCGGTTATCGCTAAGTTTTTTATTCATCATCTTCTAACCAAGTTTGAATACTATCGCACATTTCATATTGAGTATAATCATATATTTTTCCTCCTTCTACTTTCATTTCGAGATAATCGCCGTAGGAATTCATAAACGAAGGACCGATCATATACTCGGTGTCTCCTGATGTAGTTTGATGAATTATATTTAAATCTTTATCAAGAAGTTTGAAGAAATTATTATCGCATGATTTATTGCATGTATCGAACTTAATATTATTAATATGGGTAAAATCGGGATTGAGAATTTCACCCTCATCTAGATCGATAATAAAATGTAATCCGCCGCAATACTTTGTACTTATAAAATCATTATCGCTTCCTTTGGGGATATACATAAGGGGAAGTAACTGTTTAGTCAGGGAGCCGTTTTCGTCATCGTATTGTTCTTCATTCCCATTAAATATCATTCCTTCAAAACCACCACCAATATAACATTCGAGATATTTCGCATCTTCTTTTACATATTTTTTATATTCTATTTTCATATTTATTTATAAATTTGTTTAATTTTTATCACCAATTTTCCGTATTTGTTACATCCTTTTTTTCATGGCATTGATTACATTCTATCTCGATCAACGGTCCTAAACCTCCGGGTGTAATATGATATGTAAATTGCATTCCCAAAGTAGAAAAGTTCAATTTGTTTAATTTTTTAAATTCTTCGCGATGATTATGTCGTTCGATAAACTTACGTATATTATTAGATTCTACATCATTCAATTCGAATTTAATATTATTCTTACCATTTTCGTCACAATGATGCTCCCGATAATCATCAGAGTTAACTATATTTACATGACCACAATTACAACACTTAAATTCTATGGTATGGTTGTCTGAATTAGTAACCCATTCATCGGGATTCATAATTAGTTCTTCATCGCAGTACTTACATGTATATTTGTAATAAACATGCTTATACTCATTTTGTATATGTTTAAGTGTTTTCATTCTTATTACTTTTAATTATAGGTATTTGAGCAATATCATTATAATACATTATTTCCTCTATATTATATGAAATACGAAGATGGAAATTTTCTTTTTTATTTAAATTTTGTAATATTGCGTTTACTTTCTCTGCATCTTCCTTATTGTCATAGATAGAATAATCATGTTTAATTGGGGTGGTACCATCCCAAATCGTCGCTATCAATAAAAATACCTTTTTCATACGCGCTGTTTATCCTGTTGATATTGACCATTATATAGATTTTCTACCGATGCTGTTTCAAATATCCGTGTTTGTGCAATTCGCGCGCCTCGTTCGATCTCAATTGGAAATAATACTTGCAAGAAAAATCCCATAGATTTTGTTTCGAACCCGGCATCGAATTGACCACAATGAATAATAGCTCCATTACGAACCATCGAACTCCTAGAAATAAACACCATAGCCGCATTTTCCGGCATCTTACAACCTTCTTTCACTATAACTTCGTAGTATCCGGGATCTAAAATCCATTCTTCCACACCGTTTTCGATTATTGGTTTAAGCTCTATACGATCACGTAAAATGGTTTTTCCTTTAGCGGGGACTACACCCACCCCCCAAGTATCGATAAATTTAATAACTTTATCCAAACGTACATCGATACCTTGTTGTTGAACACCTTCTTCTGAGAATCCGGTAATGATTCCTTTTTCCACTATTTGTTTTCCTGTTAGTTGCATAAAATTATATTTTAGTTAATATATAGAAAAATCAATGTTTATATACTAAAATAAACTGATTTGTAAACCCCCATCTTTATTTAATAATGGCATATTATTTGCTTCCAATAACCTATTTATCGGATCAAGAAGAGTCTGTTGAAACATAGTTATTCTATCTATTGGAGCATATTGTTGTGACCATTTGGGAAGATTAGATGCTTGATATACAAAATAGTTTAACTGAGCATCTTTTGAACGTTTTGAACGGTTTTCTTTTATTATATACCATTTTAACAACCCTCCATATATGGGTTCGCCGACGAGGTTATTCTTATTCCTTAAACTATTGTACGTCGCCAACGCTCTCACATTCCATGGCGCAGTCTTGAGTGGTTCATTTGTTTTTGGATCGAATATATTATATATTACGGGTATGTTGCTATCATCTTTAACATATTTAAAGTAATTGTTAACCTTTATAGATCCAGATATAGTTTCTATATCAGCTTCTAACCATTGATTTTTTAATTGCATAGTTTCTTTATTTAATCGTTGAACTAAATATTTATCGCCCGCATTTTGTAACATATACGTGATAAGATATTTTAACATATCCCGACTTTTTTTTGGAAAAGAAGCTTTAACAATTTCTAATCCTTTAACTTTAAGAGGCAGACTATCCTCGTCGTATATCTTTCCATCTTTCCATAAAAGAAGTTGTGCGTATCGCTTTTTAACATCACCCCATATACCAGAACGGTTAATAGTTTCAAGTTCGAAATTATGTACACTCTTCCCGAAACGTTTTGTATAATAATCTGCGATAAACTCTGCGTTATGTTGATTGAGAAATTTCGTATTAAGATTAACTAAAAAATCCCGTTTATCGTTTATTGACATATTTTCATATCCTTTAAGCGTTTTAAGTAATTGATTATAGCTTAAATATAAACTATTATGTACTAAAATATTATTAGCGATAAATGTATGCGAGTCATCATCGACTTCAACATCGTATACATATTCATCATCAAAAAATCCTATTTGCTCACAACTTTCTATTTCAATAAATTCAAATTCCATATAATTAAAATATATAATTATTATTCGATATTAAGTTCGTATTTAGTATGTCCGCTATCGATTATTTTTACGTATGGAGTTTCCATCGTAATTTCATTTTCGGTTTTATTTTCAATATTATATCCCAGTTTTTTAATTTATTTTTTTGAGAAATTAGTTCTATGATATCTTTTATAATCTATTATGTTAACATACCAGTAACTCGATTAATGATTTTTGACTTTAAAACCTAATTTCTTATATAAATTTTTCAATATAAGTATAATTATATGAATTAATAGGAAGTAAATTAGTACATGGTTCTATACAATATGATTTTCTAGTAAAATATTGAGAGGAATTAATTTTATAAATTTTATCGTTACATTTATTACATTCCGGATGTGAACACTTCACGTACCATATTTCGCCTTCTTTTTTTCTAAATTATACCGATTAATTATTATTTCTTTTCTTTTATCTAATACTTTTTGTAACGATGACTTATTTAACATCGGATATTCTACTCCGTAACGTTCTAAATTAGTTTGTTTTATTTTCTCCTTACACTCTTCCGTTTTGGCGTAACTAGTTACGCCATATCGCTCTAAACATGTTTGTTTAGCATTTAATCTAATTTGGGATCTCTTCGTTGACGATACGCCGAACAATATTTATGATATCCTTTCGTAAACGATATAAATTTTGCATAATGGCATGTCATTTTATTTTGTAATAGCACATATTCCTGTGAGAGTTAATGTCAATCAAAAATTAATCTTGAGTACTTTATCCGACGGGAGAATTTGGTAAGGTTTAACTTCTAACATCTCTCCATTTCGAAATACTACTAAACTATGATCATTCGTTACTATCACTTCTTCGCCGGTTTTTGTTTTTAATTTCCATTTCGGTTTAGTTACTTTATGACGCATTATATAATTAACATTCATATAACATAATCCATTATCTTTCGTCCAGTTTAATATTTTATCATTGGTTTTAATAAGTTCAGATCCGTTTTGAGTAATCATTTTATTTCCTCTATCATTTTCATCAAACCAATCTTCTATTTTTACAGATCTAATTAAATTATTACTTGAAGAAATATTTACAATCGATTGACGATCTACTGAATCAGTATCTCCGTATACTACCTCGACGAAACTTTTTTTATGATAAGCATCGGGATCTTGAGATTCGGTAACTACATTAGCTTCGTCTAGTGCCGTTTCTGCTTGTTTTGTGTCTACTTCGACGCCTAATTGATTATGTAACTCTTTATTATTGATCCAATTATTCCTAAACCAATCCGGAATATGATGTTCCATCATATGAATTAGATTTCTAGATTCTCCCGTTATATCATTCGCGAGATTCATATTAAACCAATAAAATGATTGGTGAGATGATCCTCCGTACATACTATTCATAAGAAGTTTCATAGCTTGTTCATGACAACTATAGTATATTATTTCATCTTTGAGTAGTCTTATAAACTCATTTAACTCTTCTTTATTATATTTAGCTAATTGATCGCTATTTTGAATATTTAAACCTATTTTGGCTATCGCTTTTTGTAATTGCTCATTATAATCTCTATGTTTAACCGGTTTATTCTCTATTATATGAGTTAAGTCGACCATCACCGTTGCGTCTAATTGTTTACCAAGATATTTACTTTCATCTCGATTAGCTTTTAATTGACCTTGAATACGTCTAAAAGCATAATCTTTATCATTTTTGTATACGCAACCGTTAACGGAAACGAAATAATTTTTATCGTTTCTATATTTATTTAATTTTTCTTCATTTAAAAATTTTCCTACAAACTTTCCCAAGCTTGGTTTACTTGGTGTTCCTCCGTTGGTATATACATTGGGACCTATAATTATATATTTACTTCCAGTATACTGATTAAGTTTTATATCATCCCAAAAAGCCCCTATATAATTTTCAAAACTTAAATTGCATGTACGTATAGTAGATGGATATAGAGATGCAAAATCATTACAACATACATACTCATGCAATCCTGGTATAGGTATTTTCACATATGCACCAAGTAGTCGACCACGATCTGCGATCTCTCGAGGTTCATACGGTATTTTAAGTCCAAGATTATAAAAATCTTGAAATACCAGCGCTTCAGTAACGGCGATCTTACTAAAACACCTACCTATCTTTTCCATACAATATAGAGAATACATGTATATATGATCTAATGTTTTAAACCGATAATTGATTAATTGCACCAATATACTATCGATAGCATTGTAGTATACGTATCTAGGATAATCTTTATTATAAAGATCTTGTAAGGTGCCATCATATTCAATCTTATTGATTCCCATAGACTCATACGCTATATAATCTAGACCATAAGATTCTTTAATGGGCATGACTACGTAATCTTCATCTTTAATAACTTGCATCATGTCGATTATCAACGTATGTTCTGGCATTGGGAGGTAAATCTTATCTCCTCGTTCGTTCATATAACGTTTTCTTTCAATCTTTCCCGTACATGATGCAATATTTAAAGATATATTGGGAAAATAATTTTGTATGCGAGTAGTTATGTAATACCAGTCGAAGAAAATACAGTTCCACCCGGATAATATTGGTGTTTTTGAGACAATATTTTTAAGAAAAAATCTAAGCATTTCTTCTTCGGTATCAAATTTGATATATTTAAACGAAGGAGTATTTGATAACTTTAATTCTTTAAAGTATTTGGTATTGTTTAGATAATTATGGAAGTTACCATTAACCTGCTCCTTTTCGGATTCACTTAATTCTCTCGTTGCAAGAACTATACAATTTAATTCCGGAGATACCACAGAAATAGTAGTAATAGGATATTTACCTTCTTCTGGTTTAGGAAATTCATTATCGCCCGGTATATAAGTTTCAATATCGAAAGTATATACTTTTGGAAAAGTTCGTTTAGAAATGAGATTTCTGTATTTTTCATCCATCTCTCGAAAATAATATTTTATATCAAATGGACTAGGTTTCTCTGTCCACCGAATATCGCAGTGAGCATCATCCCATGACGTATATTTTCCGGTAGGTGTTTTATAAAAAGTTTTAAATCTATTAATATTAAATTGGAGGATTTTTTTTGAACCATTATCTTCTATATAAGATAGATCCAAACGATGTAGTTTATCGCTGTAAGAATAATCTAATATCATAATATATGCGTTATTTCGCAGCAATTATAATTGTTCTTTCGAACTCGTTAAATATATGTTATCTTAATAAATATATTAAAAAAGAGAAGAATTTAATTTCCTCTCTGATTTTTTATTGAAATAAAATACTTCTTAAATAATTCTGCGTTTTCTTTCATTTGTTTCGCAATATTTTCTTCATAAGGTATATTAAAACTCCCATGTATAGTAGTTGAAGGTTTTATTAGCATTTTTTTCTCAATAACTTTCCCTTCAATTGCGTTAGTAATTGGAGATGATGTATCAATAGTATCAATCCAATCTACGTTTTTCCATAATTCAAACTCTTGAGGTAATATGCACCCGAGTAGATGATGTGGTTTGTTTTTATTAATTTTAAGTTTAGATACGATTTTAACTCTTATATCTTCTAATCTTGTGTTCTTATCGATTAATAATTCAAACCACCAGCTTTCAAACGGAAATGCTATTTTATCACATACTTTATCAAGAACATCATAACATCTTTGTAGTTCATCGATATTACTCCCATGAATAACACCTATTTTTTTCCCCGGCAAATCTGAATATTTATTTAGCCATTGGTTCACACTGTCAATAGTTTTTTTACAGCTACTCTTAACGTCGGGTAGTACATATTCGGTTGGTTGGAGCTCTTTTATATAATCGGCGTATGCATCCATCGGGAAATATCCGGCGGGATATAAGTTTAAAAGCTCGGGATTGGTGTTGATTTCGTATGCTGAATTATCGAGTAATACTTTTCTTCCCTCTTTAATACTTTGTTTGAAAAATTCCAAATATTTGGGATGATTAACAAAAAGATGAACTAATGCATAATCGTAATCATTAAACTGTTTAGAACATTCTAAATAATTTATAGGCACTTCGTGGGAAACTAATGGTTCTTTAAGCATATTTTTATAAAATATATTATGAATATAATATATGAAATCGTACTTATAAATTTATTATAAAAGTAATGAAATATACGAATATAAACATATTAGACAATAACCGAAGATTTAAATATATTATCGAATATAAAGATGATATAGAAAATATTTCTCGAGAAAATTTAAGTTATTCATTAACGGATAATCTTCGAGTCGATTTTTTTAATAGTCAAGATACAAAATATATTCGTGTAGATAATTATTGGAATAAATATCTAGGGGACACTACGATTGATTATATTCCAGAATCATATAACTTAAGTTCCGTAAATTTATATTTTCCGACTAATTCGGTTGAATCATATACTAAAAATTATATTTATGCTCTTACTATTAATACTTGGATTCACGGTCATATAGTTTATCTGGGTACATATATAATAGACCGAAGAGATGCAATAGCGTGTGATAAACAGAAAGTATTTTTAAATAGTAGATATTATGAATATATAAATATAAAATTTATCGACCCATATTATATTACGTACTCTGACGACTGGAAAGATTTTAGGCAAATCGTATGTGGAGAAACAGAATTGTATGATATGGAACAAAATAACACTGGTTCAATATTAAATTTTACTTTATATCCTGTTTATTATGATAACGGACAATATAATAAATTAGATCCGTATATTGGTGGTCAAAATGCAATCAATATGGCCGATGAAGTCGATGATTATATAAATTATAATATACATATAAACACTTCGCAAACAACTGCTGAAAAAATTATATATACCGATCTTAATTTCAATCAAGAATTTTATAGCGGAAATGTTCCGACTATAGAAGATTTAAAAAATTATATGCAAGAAACATATAGTATAAAGATCGACGATATTAAAATTAAATACGAACTAGTCGTTATCGATAATGAAAATATATATAAATCAATTACGAAAATCAAAAATGATATATATTGTGAGTTCTTGAGAGATGAACTTATGTTTGACAGCTGGGACGGATGGAAAGAAGGATTGAATTTCTCCGCATCTGCGACTATAATTATTAATGAAGAAGAAACATTACTTCTTCATTCGAATGTTATTAGTATAACACAAGATATAATGAAGTATTTTATAGGTAAAAATCCAATAAATACAGTGAATTTAACGTCTTTGAATATGATTAATTATACTATAAATGCAGTAAATAAAATAGAAAAGAAAATTATTCAATTAGAAAAACCAACAGATTATAAAACTAATCTAATTAGACCTGTATATTTTAGAACCAGAGAATTAAATAATCTTATTATTCATCCTGCGGTTACAGAAAATATCTGTTTAAACTTAGATGCTTATAAATCACAAGTAAATGTATTTTATATCCAAATAGAAAATACAGTATTCGTCGAGTCTGCTCGGACTAATGCCGGTATTATATTTAAAATTGTGGGGGCAAACTTAAAAAACGATATTGGTGAAGGAACTTTTTATATTCTTAATCAAGATAAGGAATTAATAACTACGGGCAAATATAGATATGAACAATGATAGATTTTTGTCTCAAAGAAGAACCAGCAACTATTAATAATGAAATAGATTTGATCAAACAACAAATAGAATTATTATTTGATACCGATAAAATGGAAGTATTGGGCGGCTTAGAATTTGGCACTCACTACGAAGAGTTTCTATATGATTTAAGTATAGGAGCAGACGCTATAGCGGATAAAATTTCCGCCGATATGAATACATTAAATCTTTTCGGTTATGTACATGAAGTGAAAGTAGATTTATATCAAGGAACTGAAAATGATATTATTTTAGTGCATATATATCTTAAAAAAGATGAAATATATGAGTTGATAATTAAAATTTCTTAAAATGAAAATATTTGATTTATTAGATACTAGATATACAAATTTTGTTAATACCGTAAGATCTTATCTTTCAAGGGTGCTTACAAATTATGAAACTAATTATGGTAATAACACTATATTTGGACAACTTATCAATGTAGTATCTTCTGCGATTCAAAATTCACAGCTTTATATAGAAGATTCACTAGTAGAACAAAATAAATACACCGCGCAACGGAAAAAAAGTATTTATTCATTAGCACAACTTTCCGGTTATAATCCTAGTTTAGGTAAAGCAGCTGGAGCGCAGATAAAACTAACATATATTCCGAGTAATGTACAAAAGTTAAATCTTATTATTAATAATCACCAAAAGCTTACATGTACACAAAACGGATTAACATATAATATTATTCTCCCACAAGAAGCTATCGTAGTTAATGTAGATCAAGATAATAGTAGTAAATATTTATATGTAGTCGAGGGGGAATTTGAAACACAAAATTTTATATCTACGGGTGGCCAGTTATACACTATCAATGTAGGATTTTCTGGAGACGCCGATATCGATTACCTCGAGGTAAAGGTTAATAATGAAGTATGGGAGAGAGTAGATAGTTTATATGACATGGATACTAATGGTAAACAATATTGTGTAAAAACGGCTCTTAGTAGAGGATTTGATTTAATATTCGGTAATGAAGAGTTTGGCAAGCCCTTAATATCCGGCGACAATATCGACGTTACATATCTTACCCACGACGGAGAACTCGGTAATATAGACTTAAATATAGAGACTTATTTTACATTTAATGATCCATTACAAGACATATCCGGAGAAACCGTCGACGGTAATAATATATTTAATGTTACTTTAGCTACACACGATTATGCGACATCGGGGACTAATTCGGAATCTAAAGAACAAGTAAGAGAGATGATTGGGTTAAATACGAGAAGTTTAGTTCTTTCAACACCAGAATCGTATAAAAATTTAATTAATAAATTTTCATTTTGTGGGTATAATAGGACATGGTCAGAACCGGGCAGTTTAGTAGTTAATTCCTTAATAATGAGAAATTACAAACAACTATTAAATGACGGTAAAGACTATTTTAATCTTCATGAAGATGATTTTAAACTGACAAATGTACAGAAGGAAAGTATTCAAAATTTTATAAATAAATCAAATAATCAACTGGCTGGTGTAGTATATAACATATATGATCCTATTATATGTAAATATGCAATATACGTATACGTAAAATTAAAATCTTCTAATTTCGATAGAGATTATATAAGTAATCAGATCAGAAATTTAATCGGCGAATTTTTTGCAGATATAAATAGTGATATATTTGTTCCAAAATCCGATATTATTCATTTGCTTAAAAGTAAGATAGATGCTATCGATAGTGTTGATATATATTTCATTAGTGAGCGAAATGAAACAGCAATGATAACTAATCAATATATAGATGAAAAGATAACATATAATATAGCAAAGGGGACTTATGAAAAAACGAAAGAAATAGTATATTTATTCGAACAAGAAGATCCTAATCTGGGTATGGATGCGCATGGAAATATATATCTCGAAAATGATATGCAGTTCCCCGTTTTAATGGGTGGCTGGAGATATATTAGTGATAAAGATAAGAATGATCTTACGTACGTGGATGACCCTTTAACTATTATATTCGAATAATATTAAATTTATATATAATATGAAAAATTTATACGAAAGTATATCACCCCGGGGTAATAAATGGAGAGCAGATAAAGTGATATTTCATATAACGGGTATAAAAAATCATCCTTGTTTAGATATAAATAATTAAAAAATCATCCTTGTTTAGATATAAATAATATTTTCGATAGAGACGAAATCGATGATTTAGCAGATCAATTTGAAATATTATTACCTAGAAATACTAAATTGGTAATAACTGACTTTCAAATAGTAAATGGTTCACAATATGATAGTAACGGTAACTTATTTATAGAAGCATAAATAGTATAAATATGGATAAAGTTAGACTCGAGGAAAAAAATGGTACCTATACAGTATATGTTCTTAGGCATGACGCGGAAGTACCTGTATTTATTATTAAAGATAAGAAACAAGCGGAATTGATGTATAAATATATAAATGATTCAAATGATAAGATTTGTAGATATAGAGAACGGCGTCGTGTATAATGGGAGTAAACCATATATATTTTGGTTTAATAAAGAACAGAGCACACAAGAGATTTATGTTAAAAAAATATGTATATTAAGCGATAAAATAGATATTAATATATCTATTCCTGAAAATAATATATTTAAATTACTTAATATGCAAATCATTGATACATTAAGCGATATAAACATCAATGATTTTACTTACAAGAATATCGGAGAGCTCTATACTAATAATTATATAAGTGAAGGTACTGAATATGAAGGATTATATGTACATATGTTATATATATCCGCGCGTAGTGAAAATATAGGGGAGTTTCATGAAGATTTTATTGTTGACAATGAACAATTCGAAGTAGCGGCAGATTTTTATACAGAAAGAGAAAACTTAAAAATAAATCTATCAAATTTCGGAGTCGAGATTCCGGAGTCGATACAAAACGCAATATATGATTCTAATGTTCATAACGAGACGAAAGATAATATATTACTTAATAGAAAATATAAAGAATTATTACTGAATTATTGGGATATAATAGCTGGCCGCGGTTCGTATAAGTCCCTTTTAGATTCACTTAAATGGTTCGAGTATGGCGATTTAGTAAAAATTCAGGAGATATGGGAGCATGACGAATGGGGGTTAAATAGATTAAATAGGGAAGAATTAAATTTATTATTAACAGAAAAAACAAAATCAACACTTGCTAATTTTTCTAAAACTACATATTTAGGTCTTTATCTTGCATTACAAAAATATTTAACTAAGGACGGAGAAGTTCAATATGATAAATTAAATGACATATCTGTTATAGAAAATGCTTCTTCGCCATATTTTTTAAAAAATAAAAAAATAAAAGTCGATACTACATATTATTCGACATCGACAGAAGAATTGAGAGATACAAACAATTCTAATTATCGAGGATTATTAGGTGAATTGACTCCGAAGTTAAAAAATAATCTTTTCAAGTGGAGTGTCGAAGATTTAAGTCTTAAAATGTATTTATTTGGTAGTTATTATGAATCATATTTTATGCCAATACATTTAGATCTTTTACATTCAACTATTGAAAGTATAGTATTTGCGAATACAATTAAATGTTTAAATGCAAATTATCTAGATAGATTCGACTATTTTATCGATTTAGATTCTTTTAATTGCTCTGTTAAAGATGGTAGTATCTATAGATTACATGACGTCAACGTACAATCATATGATAATTTATTGACTAACATCTCCGGGGCTCCTAATACTGATATGGTGTACACTTACGAAAAATCAGACTCTTCTGACGATTCATCTAATGATTTATTTGCATTCGGAGTCACAGATTCAGATGATACTCAAATGATCATGCAATATCCGAATGAGAGTTCGACAGATGAAATCATTAATGATAGACTTAAAACATACTATATGAATCGATATAATGGTATTGGGGTAGTGATACCATTTAACTGTACAATATATATCGATGAAGAGGATTTTGTAAATACAGAGACAGTGATCGTATCAAATAAAACGATAAGAAAACTTATAAAACATACTTTATATCCATCCATAGATGGTAAAATAAATATAAATTTCAAACTTTTACTAGTAGAAGAAGGAATAAATAATGTTGTTTTATATTTTAAGACAGCCGGGGGTAGAAGTTTTATCAAAACGATTCATATCGAAGTCGTGGGAGATACTAAATGTAAACTTAAAATATATAAAGTAAAATCTAATAAGAGTCTAAAAGGTTTAAATCAAGACGATTATCAAACCGAATTTAACGGAAATGGTTATCGTAATGATTTTATGAAGTTTATCCGTCCTTATAACCTTTATATGTATACACATAATAGATATGATGGTGACTTGAGAGATTATCATGATAAACCTCTACCGGGATTATATCGAACATTTATTCCCGGAATAAAGACCTGTAATAAAGAAGATGATGGAATAAAATATAATAGAGTAATTATTTTTGATGCAGAAGTTTTAATTTATCTAGATGATAAATATATTAATCGAATAAATCGATTATTCAATATTGCGGAAAGAAATGTATCTTCTATAAATAAACATTATTATGTTATTGTAAGCAAATCATTCGTTAACGATTGGAATGATGATATGAAATCATCGATACGAGACTTGCACGATAATTTATGTGGATATATAGTGAGAGAATCTGATGGTTTCTTCTTCCAACATCATCATTTAGTTGAGTTGGGAGCGGATGAAAAAACTTGTAAATTGGGAGATGATATTAGTTTTTATACAATAACGGATAAGGATACAGTTTGTGTTGTTCCAGATTTGAAATACAATAATATATCATACGAAGATACCGAATGGATATTTAAAAACGTATCGACAACAACTCCTTATGAGATTAAAATGCAATCGATTAAAGAACCTTTTATAGGAAATGATATTAAGTCGAAATTACTGCCAGGTTTTTATGATATCATTTTTAGGTATAAATTAGGAGGTGAATGGGAAGAGACATATCTAAAAAGCGCTTTTAGAAAGATATAAAAGAAAAATCTATTCGTTGATTCTTCCTCGAATAGATTTTTTTATTTTTATATATTTTATGATAATTTATAGGACGTCCATACATCTCTATCTCGCGTTCTCGATTTTCTTTTCTTACTCTTTTAAGAGCTTCGAACATTATATCAGGTTTCTTCTTCGTTTTCATTTTCATAATAATAAATTTCATTTACCATCCTACATTTATTATTATCATCTAGTCCGCAGCCGATATAAAAATTTTTTGTATTATCTAAAATTCCAAAATCGACTTCTACGCCTTTATCTAACTGATATCCTTCTCGTGCAAGTAATGTATAAAAACGAATATCCTGCGCTCCCTTCTCCTTGAGAAACTTATATACCCCATTTAATGTAGCCCCGGTATCACAAAAATCATCGATTACGATAACATGTTTATTATTAAAATCGACATCGGGTATATATTTAAAGTTTAAATCGCCGCGTTCTTTCCCATGATATGAACTCACTTTCATCGAATACGTATTAAGTCTCATTAGTTCATAGTATGGTAAATT
This sequence comes from uncultured Clostridia bacterium, assembly GCA_946535695.1. GTDB lineage: Bacteria > Bacillota > Clostridia > Oscillospirales > Acutalibacteraceae > Improbicoccus. Next base: position 20,144 of record CAMNDS010000002.1, read on the forward strand.
TTGTAATATCTTTCCTGCTAAAAACGCCCCACCTTCTAAAAGTGTTAAAAAGATCACTTCATCTTTTTTAATACTTTGCATGTATTGTATCAGTTTCGTACATAATCTTCGAACTGCGCTTTCTATATCTACTATTCTATATTGTACTCGTTTTTTCATATTATTGTTATTATTAGTATCCCCACTGGGGTTCGAACCCAGAACTTACAGCTTAGAAGGCTGTTATTCTATCCAATTGAATTACAGGGATTTATACCATCAACTACAACTGTTAGGGAAATATAATAATGTTATCCCATCTTTATGGATATCTATGTTAGGATATTTCATTTTAAATTTATTCATTTCAAAACCAGTTGTAAGAAAATGAATACCGTTTCTTGTAGGCACTTCCATTACAACTTTATCCCAGGTTTTAAAATCGCCAGGAAGGGGATTGAGTGTGCTTATATAGCTTCTGATTTCATCTTTATCGTAATGTAAATCATTATCGATATCAATCAGATAAAGTTTTACTGTTTCGGCTTGAGAACCAGATTGGCCGCAAGCTACGTTGAAATTAGAAGAAAGACTTTTCCAGTCTCTATTACCTATTTCCTCCGAAAGTACTCGAATTGCCATTAATCCTACCTTTTCAACATCGAGAGTATTCATCTTAATATATGCCCTTGCCCTATTCTGTTCGCACTTTTCAATAATATGTGGCTTAAACCTATCAAATTGTTCTTTATCAAAAATATAAAAAGATTCTATCGGTCTCGAATAACCGTGCATTTCTGGATTTTCTTTTTTACGTTTTATAATTTGTATAAAGTAAAATGATTTTTCATTATAAAACGTAAGATGCTGTTTTATAAGATCAAAGTTATCTACCATAATTTAATATATGAAAGATTTATCTAAATTTAGTGATTGTTTCGATAATAATCTTTTCGAATACTTATTAGTAATTTATTAGCGAATTGTAAGTCTACGGTTTCTGGGAGAATAGTCATCTTTTTAGCTTCTTCTAATCTCTTCATTAAAGAATCGGTGATTTTTAAAATTTCATCATATTCGTATTTGTGATTTTTAATATCAAGTAAGTATTGTCGATCTATATTAGCCCGATCGATATTAAATTTTCCAGTTTCTGCTAATTCGCATGCCATAATCAATAATCTTATACAATGCATTATATTTTTCGCATCGTAATTTTTCATCAAATTTGATTCGTAACGAGCAGGATTTCTTTTCTTTTCCCAGTCTTTATATTCTTTATATTGACGGCAATGCGTAGAGTAACCGTCTTTATTATAAGAAAGGTAACAAATAGGGATGTCGCCTTTTAGAATAGGATCAAGATGCACATCATTACTTGTTCCAGCTTCTTTTTGGATTCCATGATAACCTATAGGAACTGCGTGCTCCCACACTTCACAAAGATATTCTTCATAATCTTGTTCAGGATTCCATTTTGGGAAAAAGCTATTTAAAATGTCACTATACCATTTATTGTTTTCATGACTATTGAATTTTGCTGCAAAATCCCAACCAGAAGTAAATTCCATTTTCAAATGCTGCTGCCAATCATAAAATACTCCATACATTTGATTCATATTTGGCATATGATTTAAGCCACAATATTTCTGTTTTAACCTATGTTCACTAAGCCATTCACTAATAAGTTCAGTTCCTTGCGCATCGTTAAATGTATAGCAAAAATCAATAGGGGTCTTCTTAATTACTATTGGATTAACAATCTTTTTATTAAGACCTCTTGCCTTATATATTTGAGATCTTGCGTATCCGGAAAGAGAATTAAGTACTTGTTTTGTTAAAAATTGTTCACGATTAGCAAATAATACATTTATAGAAGGATGCTTATATTGTACGCATGAATCCGGTATGAATAGCATTTCTAACATACTCGGGTTGCCAGCAATAAGTAATTCTATTACTCTTCCTATTTCGTAAAGAGTATTATCATTTTTCTCATCAGCTATATATTCGGTTTGTTTCAATCCATATAATTCATCCGCAGTCTTAATAAAGATACCCGTCGTATCTATATCGGACTGTTCTGTGGCTAATCCATATGCATGACTGCCGCGTATACACTTAAACAAAATTTGATTATTCATTATTTCCAAAATTTATAAGTTACGTCTTTCCCCGTTATCCTATGTATTTTATTATTTACTAATTTATGAGCTAATGAATGTGAATAAAACGGGGATAATTCATATAGTCGTTGATTTGTATTTTTATTATCTAGACCACCTAATTCTTTTTTATATGGTCCTACTTTTATAAAATCCAAATCTTGCATCCAACTTATATCAGTTATATCATCTACTATATCTTGAATAGATTCTCTACCCGAATAAAAGGCAATTTTTAATTTACATCGATATTTATCGTAATAAACTACTTTTTCGACTAACTCGCCTAGAGATTCGTAGTCACTATCACCACCCATAAAACAAACACATGTAATTCCTGGATTTTTATCTAGAATATCATACAATTGTTGCGGAGTCAACTCAATCCCATTATCTCTCCACAACCAAGAAGAATGACATCCTTCGCAACGGATAGGACAGTTAGATATATTTAAACAAAGTACGACCTCATCGGGTATTTCAGCAAATGTAATTTGATAATTATATAATTTTAACATAAAATCAATTCTAAGCTTGTTTTTCTTCGATCTCTGCGGAGTTCTTTATGAAAATAAGAAATTATATATTTTTTAATAAAAAATCGTTTATAACACAATTTAGATTGTTATAACTAATTATAATTATATTATCTAAAACATTATATATTTATATATAAAAGAAAACGATAATCTTTAGTAATTATCGTTTATTAATAAAAATTAGATTATATTATCTTATATCTTAAATTTTGGTTTATATTCTGCTATCTTAAATTTTGGTTTATATTCTGCTTTAATAGGACATTTATTAAATATATACTGCATATCTTCTACATTACTAACATTCCATTTAGATATATCGCCGTTGAAATTAGAATATTCGAACATATTATACATATTAGTAACATTACTAACATCCCATTTGGATATATCGCCGTTGAATCGAGAATTTTCAAACA
>CAMNDS010000003.1 GCA_946535695.1 uncultured Clostridia bacterium
CTAAATATGCATTCGGCATACAATCCATTATATATAAATTAGGATTATTTTTATCAATTTCTTCTTGCGTATTAGATATTTGAAATTTATTTTTAAATATTTGCGGATTATTATAATGTGTATGCCCAACGATTTGCACCCATTTTATATTATTATCTCCTGCATACATATCTAATTTTAATGCTTCGGGGCGAATCCATATAGGGCTTGAATACCAACTATTTCCATAACAGTCTCCACCACCTTTATAAGTAAATTTAAATGTCATATCATTCATTTCATTAATGAATTCTAAATTATCATCATTAATATCAAATTTAGCATTTTCTTTTAACCAGGTGTTAGATACTCCAGCATGTGAATATATAGTTTTATTAATTTTATCTATATATACATATTGTAATAATTTTTCTTTTCTTAATTCATTTAATTGTATTTTTGCCCAGGACGCATATGAAGAACGATATCCAGAATAATGTTCATACCAATTTAAATAGTGATAATCATGATTACCAATTAGCATAATAAATTTTCCTGATTTATCTATATTATGTTGTTTTTGTAAATATGTTATATCTACAAAACATCGTTTAATAGATTCATCAGAACCGTGAAAATTATCAAAATAATCACCAAGAATAATAACTTCATCGGGATTTTCTAAATCATATATTCTTTTAAAATTATCCCAGTGACCGTGAATATCTCCTATAATTAGTCTTTTCATTATACTTAAAATGAAATTTCAGATTCTTTATAATTTTTTATTGTTTGTTTAAATTCTTCTTGGGCATTTTTAATATCTCGAATTCCGAATTCGAGCTCGAATTCGAGATAATGCTTCTTCTCCCATTTTATCTACTTTTTCTGCTAAATAAGGAAGAACTGTTTTAATAGCTTCATCTATATCTAAGCGAGAACAATCTTTACCTGATATATTTCTTTCAGAATAAACTTTAAGAACCCTATATGCATATTCAAATTTCATATAAATTATATAAATTATATAAATTATATAAATTATTACATGTATTTTTAACTGCATGTAATGATTTATTCGTAGAAGAATCTATAATTTTTACCCCTTTATTATACGCTTCGATAATCGTCGGTTTTATAATTGCTTTACTTAATTTTCCAATGTTTTCCAATACCCATGATTCATATTTGTTATAGGTCTCCTATATATACGAAATCTCCAAGCTTGTCGTACATGTTTTTAAATTCAATCAATTCAAGTTTTTTCTATAGCCACATCGCGTATTCGTTCCAATAGATTTTGATACCCGTTTTTACTCCGACTATTACGATTTCGTGACCAACTTCTTCGCCAAGACAACTTTCATTAAAAGTTACTTTTCCGAGAGGTTTTATTTTTACCTCTTCTTCGAGATAATCATTGATATATTTCATTTTTTATTTGATAATTTATAAATTTATATATTAAAAAACTAAAGATCTTTAGTGTAAGATTTATATATTGTAATAATTAATCTTCACCTATCAAATTCATTTCAACCATCATCGTATAAAGTTTATAAAGGTCACATTCATATTCTGCATTCTGCCGACACCCCCCATAATAATCATGCTCATCCCATGTATGTATTGAAACAGTTTTATTATATAACTTCTTATATTGAAGAAATCCAATATTGGGACAAAGTTCAATAAGCAAATCATCAAACTCTTTAAATGATTCTGGTTGTTTATCTGCTTCGATAGTTCCATGATTTCCCCAACAATCTCCCCATGAACCACCAAGACTCCATGATTCACTTTTCATTATATCATTTTTCGCATATGATTCATGAATCTTAAATAATTTTTCATATGTATTCATTTTATGTACCTCCTTTTCGATAATAGTAAAATTAAATTTTGGAAAATCTTTTTTTAATTCGTTTATATTCGGCTTTTCAAATTTTGCACTCTTAATAGTAATATCAGCAAGTTTATCACGATTACGTATTGCATCATTAATTAAACACGTTTCACGATCTTCGATAAAATATACGAACTGTATAGTAATATTTCTTTTAATATTTCTTTTATCTAATTGTTCTTTTATTGCATGAACTAATTGGTGTTGAATAACATTAGTAAGAAATAACCCATCAAAAATCCAATGGTTATATAAATTTTTTCGTTGTTGAATATCATAAGCCATACAATTGGCTCTTAAGATTTGCGGGAATGTATATTTATATATAAGTTCTCTATCAAAATCAATATATCTTATGTTTTGCATAGAATATACTACACTTGAACCACCGATTTCTTCAGCATAGTGTGTTTTGCCGCTACCAGGTAGACCAACTAAAATTTCTATAAGAATGTTATCATCAAGAATATGAACGCCAGCAACAAAATCTTCGATTCTGTTCATACGGTCGCCAATAGTATCATTTTTATCATCCGTACGCATTACATATTCTAATGCTTTTTCTCTAATTTGTTCTTCTGTCATAGCGAAAATTATTATATATCAATTACAACTTTACCGCCTGAAATAAGCAGTTCGAAATGTTGTTTTCCAACTGTCCGTTCTTTATAATACATTTTCTTTAAAATAATCCATTTCCATAATTTTCTATTCTTTTAATTGATTCATTATAATATTGTTCATTTGTTTCAAATCCAATAAAATGTCTTCCAGTATTTAATGACGCTATTGCTATTGTTCCACTTCCTGAACAATTATCTAAAAGTAAATCACCTGGATTAGAATAAGTTTTAATTAGTTCTTCATATAAAGCTATCGGTTTTTGTGTTGGATGTATATTTGAAGTTAAAATATCACGTTTAAATTTCCACACTTGTGTTGGATATCTAAATCCCGTGTCATTATATTCAAAAACTTTTTTATCATTATTATCATCAACTAATTTTCCAAGTTTTCCATTTTTAACTTTGTTTCCACGTTTAGGTCCATCATATTTAACCATTTGCGGATTATATGTGCATTGGTTTTTATAAAATATTGAAATAGTTTCAACATCCTTACCAACTCGTCGTTTAACTTGCATAATATTGGTTAAACGTTCTTTTTGCCAATATATGTCATATCTATAATCTTTAAGATTACTTACTCGCAATAATGATGAAAATGGCTCTTGTCCAAATAAAACAATAGCACCATTATCTTTAATAATCCTATTATATTGTTCCCAAAGTTTATCAAATGGAATTATAATATCCCATGCACATTTAGTTGTTCCATAAGGCAAATCACAAATAATACAATCAATAGATTTATCATCTATTTTTTGCATTCCAGATAAACAATCTTCATTATATATTTTATCAATTTCTATCATTTGCTTTCTCAAAATAAAATTTTATCAACATATGTATGTGCCAATTCTAGAATCTTTTCTTTTGTCATAATAATGTGCCTCCTTATTTTTTAGCTTCAATTACATAATTATAAACTTCATTAACTTTTTTATGTGTATCAACAATATAGTACGCAGTTGTTGCAATAATACCAATAATAAATAGCGTTTCTATTATTGCAAAAAACCCACTTAATATCGAATAATCATCATTAAATTTTTTCATTGCTTTTGTTTATTAAAAATTTTGATATATAAATATAGGACCATCATTTTGCCGGTATAATGTTTTAAATGCTTCTGGATGTTTAAATTCATCTGCATCTTTAAAAGACTTATGTATTTTTAATATAGACCAGTCTACCAGTCTTTTTTAATTGTCCAAATTTCTAATTTTGTTTTCATAACTATTATTTCTTTTCATATTTCAAAAATTTTACGTATTACAAATATATCGCCTTCTTTTAATAGTTTAATAAGGTCTTTCGTTGTATATTGAGTATCATTGACAAAACTATATTTGTCAAGATTAAATTTTTTAATATAAGTTATAAGTGCTTCTTTTTGCGCATCTGTAATATCTGGAGTATATAAACAATTTTTCCCAGTAGGGTCAAAATTTATATCTAGATGAGCATAATACCTAATGTCGTATGCATGTACTTTTATAAACCCTGCATATTCAAGCCGATAATCTAATGAATAACTTGAGCGATTCATCATAATCTTATGATTAATTGAATCTTTATATATAGAATATACAAGGTTAGCAAGCGTAAGATGGGCTAGCCCATTTTCTGTTGATTCTAATAAATAGAATTTTCCATCAGGTGCAATAAAGCCAACAGGCGCTTTAAATTTAGAAGGGTCATCACTTCCAACTGGGCTAAGAATTGCTTCAGCTGGTCCAGTTTCAAATATATCTTTTTTATCAGTGACTCGTTTAGATATGATATCAGCAATATCATATTCATCAAAAACTGAATCACCTTCGTAGCTCGGCACCTCAAGATATAACGTTACTTTTGCATATCTTTTCTTGTGTGTTGTCGGAGTTAATTCAGTTTCAAAATCTTGATACATAATCTTATTTGTTTTTGTAAATATGTATTTATATATAAAAATATGTATATAATTTAATATTTTTATCAAAAAATAATTATATGACGTTCGTGCATAGTTTTTGGTCTAAGCCACTATTAAATAATAAATTCAACGATATACAAACTATTCTCCCCGTCGTATTAACAGATTATGCAGTATCTGCAAGTTTTATACATAAGTACGGACATAGTATTAAATTATATGCTGATAAAATAGGAATAGAACTTTTAAAATTTATTCCGTACGATGAGATAATAGAAGTAAACACGTTAGATGATGAAAGTATTCATTTCGCTGCGCAGATAAAATTTGAAGCTCTTAAAAAGATGTCGCTAGATGAGATACTTATAGACGGAGATTTATTTATGAGATTACCAGAGGCTTTTGATCGGTTGAATGAGCTGGGAAAAAATAATGATTTTGTATATTCTATGTTTGAACCAAATAATTTTATTCTATCCTCAAATCAACAAATAAATAAATATCAATCTATGAGTGATATTATGAAAAGATATTCTGCGGAATTTATTCCTCCATATAGACTCGATCGTACATTATATGCTTATCAGTGGCCAAATACTAGTTTGATGCTTTTTAATAATCAACAATTAAAAGATGAATATATCCGTCAGTATGAATATTATAAAAAACTATTATCCAACGAAGACTTTGGTGTTTGTTGGCCAGATATAATTATTGAACAACGGCATATGCATAAACTATTAAATACGGGATATACATCCGCGCCGATGATAGATGATTTTCCATCGTATGAATCAAACAAATATGCGTTAAAGATCGGATTCACTCATTTGGGTTATGCGAAAATATATTTCAACGAAACGGCGTCCGAATGGTTAAAAACTCTTAATTATAAATTATATACATATATAAAAGAGTTCGATATAAAAAAATTATTATATAGATATATCGATATATGAATATAGAAATAGAAGATCAAATAGATTATCAATTTATTATGCGAGTACAAGCGGAAGTGACATCATCTTGCGCTCTCCCATTTGCTTTACCAGCCGATCGTATACCCGAGTATATTTTACAGGCGGCTCAGTGGTTTTGGCAAAATGATGATTGGTCTCTAGAAGAACGTTATTATTTTATTAAAAATCAAGATATTTGTAAAGGTAATAAATTAAATAAGATCGTACAGTTACCTCCTCAAATCATGGGTGTGTTTGGTTGTTATCGTACTGATGATTCTTTAAAGTATGGGGCTATGGGTGATTTTTCTATAGAAAGAATGATGTTAAGTACTTACTCGACTATGGGAGGTATGGGTAGTGTCGGTGGCGGTATCGGTCAGCCGGGTACAGGGTATACGTTGAAAGATGTAGTCGCGGGTTTATATGAAATAGATACGTTTAATCAGATGCTTAATCCTCCTATTACGTTTAACTATAATCCTTTTTCATCTAAGTTAGTCATACTAGGAGACTTAGGATATTCAGATTTACTTATTCAGTGTATGAAACGTTGCAGAATACAGGATTTATATAATAATTATTACTTCTTTCGATTAGTTGTTTGTTTCTGTAAAAGAGCGTTAAGTACGATTTATGGTATGTATGATTTTAAACTTCCAGGTGGTATATCTATTAATTATTCAAGTCTATCGGATGCCGCGAATAATGAAATAGAAGAAATAAAAGAATACGTCGAGAGAAATAGATCAAATGCATATTTTTTCCAACCTAATACTTTATAAAATGAGAAATTTATACGAAACCATAAAAGATAAACTTTCTGAGTCTATACTAGATGATGATGAAAATATACAAGATAATATACTTAAAAATCGACTAATTGAAGGATTGATGAATATATTTATTGAAGTCATGAATATCAAAGAGGTGTGGAGCGCTGATGATTATATAGATTTTCGTTTCGAAGATAAAGTACTAGACGAAATAGTGGTTGGAAAAGGACTTAAACAATATAGTGCTTCTCGTATGTATAAATATATACAAACGAAAAAAGATACATTTATAAAAAGAGCTAAAAATTTATTCGGTATTATTAAAAATATAAAGATTATCAATAAACATAATATTTTTGGATTTGATATTGAACTTAAAAATGATTCTATAATTGGAATTTATATTAAACTACAAAAATATGGAGTTAATAGCTCAGACTCAGATCTATTTCCTGATGCTGTCATGAATATTTTTATACGATCGCAAAATAAATCAAATCGAGATGGTTTAGTTGAACAATATAAAAAATATATGAAATCTATAGAAGATCCAAATTTATATTAATATCAATATGAAAAGTTTATTTAGTATATTACAAGAAAGTATATCCGATGAAACTAAAAAAGTTTTATTAGATATTATTAACTCTCCGAGCTTTACAGAAAAACAAGCTAGAAAAATAATCAGATCATTAGACGATCAAAAAATACTAGTAGATACTTTATATAATTATTATACTAGTCGAGGCGTAGAAGATGATGCGAAAAACATAACCAGAATAATCGATGCTAATGATAACATTGAAGAATTTATTGAATTAGTATCCAATGATTCATATTTGCCGTCCGCAGATGATTTCATAAAAGGACATAATATTTACGATTTGTTTAGTTCTTGTAATCTTAATAAAGAAACATTAAAAGAATTAGCGAATGAGAAACCGAGCAGAAGTAGTATTACTAGAGGAATGTTTGAAATTCTATGCGAACTACTTCTAAAGAATATAAATTATAAAAATGCAAATTATCCGGGCAAAGCAGGAGATGTCAATGCTGGAGGGTTGGCTATAGAATTTAAAGGACCTCAAGCTAGAGTAAAAGGACAAAAAGAACATAACGCGTTGTTGATTGATCAAAAATTTAATGAGTTATATAATACTATATCAGATAAAGAAATAAGTGATAAAAATATATTTAGTACGCAAGATCTCATGAAAAAATATCTTGGTGATTTATCTGCTTCCGATGAAGATATTTTTAATGTTATTTCGAAGAGTCTACTTAATCAATATGGTTTTGATGATGATCTCCGATCAATCCAAAAAGAAATAGTTAATAAAGGTAAGATTGATGTAAAAAACATCACAAGATTATTGGGTTGTATACAATTAAAAGGTTATTACTTAGATGAGCGATGGGATTATATATGTATCTTTCATGGTAATAAGGGTATAGAAGCATTACAAAGGGGAGATTATACATGCATATTAGGGGAAGATGTAACTGATATCGTAAAAACGTTTAATAACAAACATCTTATTTTTAGTGGAGGTGGTAAATATACAGGTTCTGTTAGAGATCATTATTGTCAAATATATTATAAATAATGAAAAAAGTAAATATCATAATAGGTCGTTTTCAACCTTTTACAAAAGGTCATTATAAATGTATCGAAGAAGCTTGGAGATTAAAACAGATACCAACGGTTATTTGTATGATTGACACACCAGATAATAAAGTAGACGAGCGACATCCTTTTCCTAGTACTTTATTGTTACCTATCTATAAAGATCAATTTAAGAGAGATAGTAAAGTCGAAGATATCGTTCTTATTAAAAATGCCGATATCGTTAAAATAGGCGAAATACTAAAAGAAAAAGGAATGCAAATTGCTTCTTGGACATGCGGAACAGATAGAGTAGAAAGCTATATGAAGATGGCGGATCGATATAAGGAACAAGCTGGGTTGAGTGATGACTTCGAAGTAATTGAAATCAAACGATCTGATGAGGATATATCAGCTACCAAAGCTCGTCAGGCTTTATTAGATGATAATAAACTAGAATTCTATAAACTTACACCCCAGTTATCATTATCCACCAGACTCAAAAATGATTTATTTTTGATTTTACGAGATCAAATACTTAAGATATGTAAATTATCATAATTAAATAGATCCCGCAGGAGATCAAGGAAAAAACCGGCTTAAGCCGGTTTTTTCTTTATAATAACTTATTGTATTTTTAGGTTTATGTTTGGTGGTATTTTTATTTTATTACTACCCACCATCCGTCTTTTGTCTTTGGAATATTTAAAGGATCATCAACGCAATCCCAATGTTCTGAGGATCCTACTTTAGTCATTATTTGTTGCCAAACAGGATCCTTAGTGATAGTGATACTTGTATTATTATCATGTACATAAACTCTAAATTTAGGATTATTAAATCTCGATAAATCCAATATTGGATTTAGACTAACATTACTGAGATTGTAAGGCAGCTGATTCCGAATAGATTTGTACTTTTTATTTCTAAAAAATGCTAGAATTTTACCCCACGAGGAATTACGCCTAGTCTCAATTGTTTCCCTTTGGCTATTAAAAAATTGATAAGTATATTTTTTATCAAACAACTCACTTAAACGAGATCCAAAAGCGCTCTGTGTATCGTCTAAAATAAATGTATCATGCGCTTCGATTGATTCGACATTACCCTTTACATTCTTTAAATAAAAATCTTCAGATATTATTTGTAATGTTCGTATATTATTAAATACACAATCGATTATCTTAACTTCGGAGGTATTAGCTATAGTAATCGAAGACTGTATAAAAGAGGAATTTTTATATTGAGTGAATATCTTTCCATCACCGAATCGAAGAATATCTATCACAGAAGAAGATATATCATCATATTCGGATCCATCAAATTGTAAATTCTGTATAGTATCATATCCTCGGATTGTTAATTTTTTACATATTATTTTTATTTCGCCGAAGTCAATTTTTCCTTTTCTAGAACCCAAATGTTCGATGATACAGTGAGGTGTGTATACTTCTCTTATACCGCATTTTTTCATTATTTGTAAAAATAAATCATAATCGGTAATATAAATAGCATAACCCACATTATTTGTATTATAATGAAGTTCTCCAGGTCGCAATTCTGCCTTTATAGGTTTCTCTCCGGTTCGGTGAGCAACTCTAATAACATTATTATATTTGTCTAATAATGAATAAATTGAATGATCGCGCAAAGATTGTATAACCTCATCATCATCATCTAGTATAGACTCAGAGAGTTTATTATGTATTGTTTTATATATATTATATATCGTTTTCATATGATTTTCTTAACGTATATCAAGTCTGTAATATAATTTCTTATTATCAAGATACAGACAGAAATCGTCCAAATGTCTCTTTAAAGATTTTTTTATTTTAGCAGTATGAAAATCTATAGAATTACGTGCTTTAAATAATAATAATACTATCGCATCGTCATCGAGTATCATGATAAGTATCAGTTAGTTATATATTTATATATAAAACTAATTATAAAATTTAGTCAAAAATAAAGTATTAGAGTAGAGTAGTAGCAAAACCGACATAATATAACTCAGGTAGATTGATTTCTGCGTCGGGATTATTAAAATCCGGATTATAATCTGAGGGATAAGTTATTATACCCATTAATGGTACCATATCGATAATGTGATTAATGATATCATCGCTAATTGCGATTAATCCTTTATTCCGTATCAATCTAAGACTCGCGTCCATTGAGTCTTTATTGATTTGCACATTTAAATTATCGCCCCCGATGAAACCTGCAATATCTAATAAATTTATACTGTCTCTATAAAAATCATTTGCTTTACAAAAATCTATTATAGCCGCAAAAAATAATATATCTATGATATTCTTTTGATATATATTTTCATTATTTGTATATGTCTTAAATCGCCCGTACGTAGTAAGTTCTCCGGATTTCTTGTAGAAACTATTCGAATAATAATAATCGACAAAAGCTTTTAAACCTTCTTTATTATTCGAATTTGTACTATCGATATAATTATATATATTATTAATTACCATACGGACATCCTCTATCGGTCTTTGCAGTTTTATAGTTGTATCGCCAGTAACGCCATTTGCAAGCAACATAGAAAATACTTGAATTTCTTCGTTTGTCATACCATTAAAGGAAATAAAATCAGTGTTGAGTTTATCATATTCTACTATTTTTACTACGAGTTTATCTAGTTCGCCACTAAATTCGTTAATTTTTTCATCTATAAAATCTTGCAGAGAACCACTATAACCTTCATTCTGAAAATCTGTTCGCCAATTAGGAAAAGCTTGTTCTACCAACGATATAAAATCACTATCGTTGACGGAATAACTAGTTCTAGTCGGAATAGTCTGTTTTATTAAGTTTATTCCATTATTGGGGCTCGAACCAGAAACTACTGATAAATTATTAGTAATAGTAATTTTATTCATTTTGATACGTTGATTTATTTAACATCACTGAGAATCTCAGTGATGTTAACATCACTGAGATACTGTTTATGACATTGTTTCGCTTGTTATATTTGTTATATTTCCAATCTCAGTATACTCTTGTACACTGACTAGTGTGGGATCATAAGTTATTTTAACATCAGGTGTTGTGGCCGTGATATAAATGTACGGGAAATGAAACGAATAATCATATAATGAAAAATATGAAACATCTTCCGAATTAATTGTTGTATCGGAATAACTTCTAAAACTAGGATATAAAAAACCATCGGTCGCCGACGCCAAATCCACATAGCCGGGAATCATAATAGTTACGGTACCTTCTATTCGTAAAAAATCTTTTCCTTCATAATCAGACTCTGAAGGAGGACCACCGGATTCCGGTTCGTTATAATCAAACATAGAAGCTCCCTCTATTTTTGTTACCTTTAATCCATATGGGTAAGAATTTCCTACGGGCTCCGACGTCGGAGTCACTTTAACATTGTTTGTAATAGTAATTTTATTCATATTAATATATTTATTTAATCTACTAGTGAAGTAAAAATTAAAACATAAAACTTCTGCGAATCTGAATCTTGCAATATAAATATATAACCAATCCTAAAAAGACGAGTCAATCGAAGATATAACATTGCTAAGCTATTGAACTCATCTGGATAATCTCTCAATTCGTTATATATATTATATAAATCCATCATTTCTTTCAAGCCTATATAATTAAGAGGATTAATAGGTATGGCACCGCGCACATGTTCCAGTATTGTATCATCCGACCAGCCGAACCTTTGCGTTACTTCATACTTTAATAAAGTGAATAATAAATCTATAAGTGTTTTATCATCTTTTATATTTTCAAAATAATCGATAGATTCTATATATTTTACACTGGAATCCAGAGAACGGACCTCCCAGTAATCGCTTTTTATTAAGTCTACTAAGAAATCAAAAAATTTAATTGCGGTGTTTTTTATATCAATAGGAGTTTCCCATTGCTGTACTATATCTCGTACCTGAGTTCGAATATCTTGTTTTATATTATCTATATCCGTTCTAAAACTGTCTGATAATTTTATTCTCATAGGTACACCACCGCCGGGTGATACAATACTGAAAAATGCGCTAGCGGCATTGGAAGTTTCTTCGTCGACTTCCATTATGATAGGAAGTAGATCTATGCCGGTAGTTTCTTCCGATTTAGGTCCTAAATAATTATGTATCTGTTCATCGGACCAGTCTAGATTGAAGCAGTTTCTGACAATACTTACATCATCGGATAAACTAATGTGCAATCCTCCTTCAATTGAATAATTTGAATTTTGTAATTCGATATAAGTAGTTGGGGTAGTTCCTCCGCTAATTTTTATATTGCTTATAAGATTGATTTTATTCATATTTTGTATTTATTTGTTAAATTTATTTATCCCTATTATTTGATTAAGAGGACCGAAACCAGATGTTAACTTCATTACTTTGTTATTGTATATGAAAACTATACCCTCGGCTGGATTGATTTCATTATTGATTAAAGTTAGTTTCTGTAACTGTTTATTCAGTTTTTCTTGCGATTCTAACGATCCGGATTTTTTTATGTCGTTAATCGCAGATTGAAGATTACTTGTCAACTCCTTCACTACCTCATCTTCTCTACCTTGATTGATAATCCCCTTGCATAGTTTGACAATATCGTTACCAAATTTAAAAAAGAAATCATCTAATGGTTTAGTTATTTCTTCAACTATCTTTTTATACTCTTTTTTAACTAATTGATCTAATTCTTGATCATGATTCGTAAATATGTTTTTAAATTGTCGAATATTAAATGTTTTATCATCTAAAAAGAAACGTTTAAATAATATATCTATATAATTATAAGATTCGGGTGCTTCTTTTATCCATATGTAGTTATTTTTTATATATTCGTCAAATTTAGTTCTTAAATAACTCTTAATAGTTAAATCTGGATCATCGTTACAAATACGTATTAATTCTTCGGTGTATTTCTTTTTTAATTCATTGGATACCTTTTGTGTATCTATAATAACATTAGGAGTCAGACGTGCGTCTGTGTTTTTACAAGCTTTATCTATCTTATCCAATCCATTCTTTGTAACCCCGATTTTAATCCATTCTTTCCCATCATATTCGTATATCCAGATATCATGAAAATCGACTTGATTGCTTGCGTAAGGCATGATATTTGTAGTACCAGCTATCACACATTCGCAATTCACATATCGTCTTTGGTTGTCTTTATTAAAAAAACTAATAGGTAAACCAGTAAATACTTTTTCGATAGTCGAAGCGGCCTTAGAAAAAGTATCAAGGACATGTGGTTTATCTGACCATTTATTGATCATATCGGATTTTAACATTCCTCCTCTCTCTGAATTTAAATCTCCTTTATTACGAATGAACACTACTTCCCCATTCTTATTTTTGGTTGCTTGAATATTCATACCGTCGACCTTTTCTGTTATATTCGTTATTTTGCCATCTAATAAATTAGTGACGATATTTATTAAATCTTGAAATGTTAATTCTAAATAATTATGAGGATAATACATATGTCCGGATGCACCGCCCTCATTGATTGCTAATATATTAGTATTATTTAATTGTTCTATTATATATTGTTGCAGATTCATATATATATAATAAATATAATAAAAAAAGACCTTGCGGTCTTTTTTAGGTTTTATAATTATTTATAACGTATTAAAAGTACTTTATTAACATATACTTAACGCAATATCTTTAAGTTCACCGAGTGTGACATGATGATTAAATATAGATTCATTTACTCCTTTGGTTGTCACCGATATTGCCGAATGTGAATGTAAACTTTCAGCATGTAAACAAACAATCTTAAAATCGGTAATTTGTTCGTTCTGATTAAGTATGTGTTTAAGTTTTCTAATAGCGTCTTCGACGAATATGGGATTAGCGCCATTTAACTCACTAAATGCTTGCTCGTCGATACGTTTACAAAATACGAGAGTCTCTGTCGGGATAGCTTGCCGACATATATCGAGTAGATCTTCAATCCATACACTTTCTTTACCAAACTCTATCCCTATTCGAGCCACCGAACGTTGTGAATGGGGAATACCAAACATTCCGCGTTCGTACATATTATGAAGGGTTAACTCAGTCGAACAAGGGCAAGCTGAGCTATATACATAGTCCATCCATAGAATGCGTTTGAATTCCCCAGATCGATCTAAATTGACATCAAACGTAATATTGTAATATTGCCAACCGCCGTCGATAACGATACCTTCATAATAACCTTGATGATCTTCCATCTTCTCAATATGAGTACTTCGAAGGGCGTCTTGCCAAATACGATATTTAAAATTCATCAAAATATGAGCATCAAAGCTTTGAAGATCTCGTTGGTAATCTTTTAGTACCTTTTCGAGTTTATTAATATCAAATACTTCATCTTTTGATTTATAAAACGTTCTAATTATTCGGGACATATTAATTCCGCGTTTCTCAGCTTCTAACGAAACGGTACCTGTTATAGAAGCCATTACTTCCTGCGTATCTCCATTCTTTTCCCTGATACGGATGGGGAGATGAAAATTATGTATACCTACAAAATCAATAGGTTCATCGTCGAACGCTCCATTTTGTATATCGGGAAGTGAATTAAGATATCGCTGATTTGGTTTAAAACAGCTGTCGTATTCATGCTTTAATTCTCTTACTTTAATATCTTTATTCATCATTTTCTTCTTTCTTTAATCCGTATGTTAGTTCAGTTAGACGTTTAAATGTACGCTCTGCTTTCGCTGATACGTTCTGGTATTGTTCTCGCACGTCTTCTTCAACAGACTTCCAATTTTCTATTTCATCGATCAAAGAAGAGAATAGTTTCATTTTAAATGTTTGTAATTTATGAAGAGCTTTTAATTTAGCGATATCCTCTCCTAATTTTTTATTATACGTATCCTGTGACGTACACACAGACACTCCTTTAAACACTTTGTTTGTAAATTTGTCATAGAGGTAACAAACAGTTGTGTTACCGTAATAATGAAATTCTTTATTCATAAAATTGTAATTTATTTATTAAACGCCTCGCTTATTATTCCAGATTCTTATATGTAATCGATCTGTATACGTCCAACCTCTTTTAATACACACCGCCGCTGCCTCTTTAGATTTATTATCTAACTGATCAGCCGTTATACCTTCACACATAAGCATCGTATTTTTATTTGGATGATGTTTAATATAAAAATTAAAGAATTGATCATCCTTCTTTTTTACTATCTTACCCATTTCTTTATAAATTCGAATAATTTCATCCTCGCATTCCGGCCCGCTATAAACGAACTTAAATTGATAATCTGATGTATTAGTAACTATATCGATTAAGTTATTATAGTTAATTCGAGTTTTATCATGCCTATCTCTCATCTCTTTAGTGTAGTTAATATCTTCTTTTTTACCCACATGACCGACGGATGTGCTAAGTTTTGGTGACACGCTGTATAAAGCAATTTTAAACTTTCCACTTATAGGATTGAGTATAGGTAAGGTACCATTTGTTTCTATCGTAACAATCATCTCATCGTCATATACAAGACTTAAGAACTCTTCGAGATCTTTTTTATATAAAAGAGGCTCTCCTCCAGTAATTACTAGATGGTTAACTTTCGGAAACTTATTTTGCAACTCTTTAAAAGCATATACGAGTTCGTCCATTGTCTTATAAGGACTCTTTTCAGGATTAAATGATGTATAAGGTGTGTCGCAAATAGAATCTTTAAAGGCACATCTGAGATTACAACCAGATACTCGTACAAAATAAGAAGGGACGCCCATGTATTTACCTTCTCCTTGGATGCTCGTAAATAATTCAATTACTGGTAGCATAATTATAATTTTATTTGTTGCTCTATCAATGGATTAACGATATAATTATTATCAATCATTATAGTTTTGAGATCTTTCCCCCAATCTTTAACGACGCCCTCACTATATATCACTTTATTATCCCGAGTAATAGGCTCGTATATATTTTTAATATCGTCGGCATACGCCTGCGCGTAACCCGTAGTTGTCTCCCAGTATCTTACAGATGTTACGTCAATATCTCCTTCTCCATTATTTTCTAATGTATGATCAAGTATTCGTTGAATATTATTAAGAACATACATAGATAACATTTCCGCAGATGGATTAAATGGAAGCTCTATCCAGCGATCGCAGTTTTTCTTTATAAAGGTTTTAAACTCTTCACTATCTTTTGAACATAATAGATAGCAATGATCCATAGAATCGATAAATTGTTTAATAGTACCCTTCATCAATCCAAAATCATAAACCATTTGAGCATTATCTAATTTGTTCGCTGATAAGAATACTTCTATCACGGCACTATGTCCATGGATAGAATGCGAACATCGATGAGACGTACAATTGCGAACTATGTGTGCGCTCTCCACTTTGAATTTTTTTCTGATTATCATGATTTAATATATATAAAAACATTAATGAATTAAACTACTCAACATTTCACATAGATCTTTATCACGCCTAATAAATGTAATTACTTTTTTTAATCTCTGCGATACTAAACCCTCGCTCACTCCATATTCTTTAGCTATGATTCGACCCGGCGTTTCTTCATATCCTTTTAAACCAAATGCTTTATAGAATAT
Organism: uncultured Clostridia bacterium; assembly: GCA_946535695.1. GTDB lineage: Bacteria > Bacillota > Clostridia > Oscillospirales > Acutalibacteraceae > Improbicoccus. The sequence continues at coordinate 16,365 of CAMNDS010000003.1, forward strand.
CGTATAATCCCTCTCAGAGAATGTAGTTTCTAATCGCGTATATAAATAATCAAAAACGTTGCCATTGGAAAAATTTTCATTTTCATACATGTTAGTAACTATTTCTCTAGGATTCATATCATCTTCATCGTTTCTTATAGGATGGTCTATAGATACAGAATTAAATAATGTTTCGCCATTTTTAATTGCCTTTTTTTGAGCGTATGCAGATAGTTTCACAATACGCAATTCATTATCTAAAGACGTGAGTATGTTATTACGAATGGCAAATGCAGCATATTGAGTAAAATTCATATTAGATTTCTCTTCGTCATAACTACGAATAGCTATAGCAAAACCTTCATATGCCATAGACTTAAGTTCTTCCCAGGAACAAGCGACTTTGTTATAAAATTGTTTGACTAATTTATTAATTAGTGGTTCATATTGTTCAACTAGATTATTTTTATCTTGAATATTCATTTTGTCATTTTGTTTTATAGTTTTTTATTATATATAAACAAATATAAGATATTTAACGATATGTTATCACTTTCGCCTCGATTTGATTTATTTAAATTTGCTTTTCCGAAAGACTTTTTACCGGATGAAGTATCTGGCAAATATACGGATATCATCAGTAAAAATCCCGGGGTAGTTACGACTCCGATCGATTATCTAAATGAAAGTATTCAATCAATTACTATTCCTGGTATGACGGATCTTTTAATTGTTCAACAACAACATGAAACGAATACTAATAAAGTAAAACTTCATAAATTTAACGTCGAACCCAAACATGACATTAATTATCTTTCTTCCGCCAACCCACTCGAAAAATTAGGTAAAGATTTTAAGGTAACATTTAGGCAGAATCAAGGTCTTTATAATTACTTTATGATATACGAAACTATATTCCATCGATATACGAAAACTGAAAATATACGACCTTATGATCCGGTATTTTTAATAGATATACTTAACGAATCGGGAAATGTAATATCACGAATAAAACTTAAAGACGTCTTTATCGACGGTATCGATGGATTAGATTTTAATTACAACAAAGTAGAACGAGACTCGAGTACATTTGATGTTACATTTAAGTTTAATAATATAGATTTTGTATTTGTAATTGATGGGGAAGAATATTAATCCTCCCCATCAATTAAATTTGTTTTTTATCTAACCATTTTAAGAATAGGTTTAATATCACAACTCTTTAATATGTCATTTTCGATGACATACGGAAGATCATGTTTCATTTGTTGTGAGGTCTGATCGAAATATAAATTTTCTTCAAAATCTTTAATGCTTACTATGATCTTATCTTGTGGTTTATAATTGACCAGTTCGTCTGGTTTTACTTCGGCCATGCCCGTGATATTTAATTCAGGTAACTCAACAAATACTCCACATTTCTTCGAAGAGTTAATTATACCAGTTACCACACCTTCGTATTGTTTTGTTGACGCATTTGACCATTCTTCACCACCCCGACAATAATTATCGAAAATTTTAATTATATTTTGATCTCCGATAAATCTAAGAAGGTCTTTTCTCGAGCAAATAAGAGATTTTTGATTTTTAGTCCCGGGTTTATCTATATAATTTGAAACAAATACATCAATGGTTTTACCTTCCCATTTTTCAAAATTTTCTTCTATATTCAATACTATTTGTGAACCTGGTACGAAAGCTTCAATCATATAATCTTGACCTACAAACTCCGATATCGATGGTACAACCGCTTGTCCAATAAAACCGCCGTGAGTCAGATGGAGATTTTTCACTTTAATACTTTTATCATTGCGAACATTTCGCTGAATATCCGGATCCTTTAAAATATCTTTAAGCCATTCATCGATCATCGGCTTAAAGATATCGACATATACAATTTCTCGATTAGCTTTAATAACTTCAGCTTTGAGCTCGTATGATGGGAGAAACTTACGAAACTTCTCATATTTGTATAGGTTGATATTTGATAATACTACTTGCTTAGTATTTCTTGTTTCGAAAGTTACGCCATCTTTTGTTATACTACGAATCTTAAGATTGATTATATCCCCTGCATTCAATTCTATAGGCGTCTCATTAGAATTGCAAGTAAGTTTTGTTTTTACTCCGAATATTTCGTTAATATCGGTGTTCGCAAATCGCTTAGAATAAGCTTTTATACGCTGACTTTCTTTCATGAACTCAGGCCAGTCAAAAGCCATTGTACTGGTTAGATTTTGGTGTAGGAGCGGAGCCGAGAACATAACACGTTCTTTTCTCGGTTTTTCTTCTACGAGTTGTTCTGGTTTTTGCTTACGCTTTTTATTATTTTCCATTAATTTAAAAAAATTAAAAAAATTAAACTTATATTTTATTTATTATTTTTGTATTGCTTATAATACTGTTGAAGAGTTTTTTTAGTGTGAAAAGATGCAACACTATCCATAAACCATTTTACATATCCCGGATCTTTTTTACATACTTCCATAAACTCTTTATCTTTGTATTTACCAATATTAAAAAATATATAATTATTTTTCCAAGATATTGAGTTTTCCGGAGAATATAATTGATTGACATCCATTTTATCTATTTCCTCTCGCGCAAGTTGTTCTGTAGTTTGCATATGCTTAAATACTTCAATAGTTGCTAATATGTCATTCATAGCATTATGTGCTCCTTCCAATTCTAAACCTGTATAATATTTATATACGGCAGATAGATTGGAAGGATGAAGTTGCTTATACATTAAAAACGCATCATAATACTTGCGATCATTTATTGGAAATTCTTTACCTATTTTAAGTAAGTTTTGATATAAGAAATTAACATCAAAAGAATTACCATTATAAGTTAATATATCATTCTCTCCAAATATACTGATTATTTCATCTGCGATATCTTTCAGATTTACTCCATGTTCTTGTAGAAAATTTTTATCAATCCCATGTTTTTCATACGCTTCCGGTGATATTTCATAATCAACTCCCGGATTAATATACCAATTGTATGATTTTTTCTTTTCTAATGTTTCTCCATTTAAAACAATAATAGATAATTGAATTATATAATCTGATTTCGGATTGAGACCGGTAGTCTCTACATCAAAAGCTATTATATCTTTCATAGTTTTTATATAAATGATTACTATTAAATATATAAAAAAACAATTATTATTTAGTCATATATGAAAGGATTGTATAATATTTGTATAGAAAGTATTTTAGACGATGATGAAATTACAATAAAGAATACGCAACAACATACATTAACTGCAGAAATTATTCGAAATCTTTTAAAAGACATATCCGATGATTTGAGTGAACGTTATGAAGCTTATACTATTAATGATGATATGTCAATAACCATCGGCGCGAAAGACGTAACATTTAAGAAAAACATTCCAGATCTAATTAAGATTAAAGAATTTAATAAACGTGTTAAATCTATCACTTTCCTAGGTAAAGACGTAACGTCTATTAAAGGTTTGCCGACGGATATACGTGATATAGATCTCAATATAATAGCATGTAACATAACAGATTTTGTAGGGGCGCCGAAGATATGTAAATATCTTAAAATCGATACATGTTATGATATTAAATCGTTAAAGGATATACC
>CAMNDS010000004.1 GCA_946535695.1 uncultured Clostridia bacterium
TTAAGTATTGCAGGCGTTGCAGCTATTAGTATTATTGGCAAAATCCTTTATGATAAATCAAAGAAAAATGATGACAATAATCCAGGGTCGCAGCAAGATAAGGAAAAAACAATTGAGATTAATATACAAGAAAATCTTAAAGGAGGTCCGGCAGATAATTATGATCCCGGCGTAACAATTAAGGATAAAAATTATCTTATGGCATTTAAGCAGAAAGATTCTTATTGTTTTCACAATGCTTTGCTACAACTTTTGGCGTGCCCTGAAATTAGATGCAAAAAATATGGATTAAACAATATCGATAAAATGATAGGATGGATCAATAAAACTATAAATGAAAACAAAAATAAGAATATGATGGATGTCGTAATAAGCCAAGGCCTTTCAGAAACTGTTGATGTCCCTGAGAATATTAGGTTACAACCGGAAGTTAAATTTGATAATCCACTAACTGGAGAAAAGATTGATCTTACGGACGCACCTATGTTCGATTTAAAAAGTCGTAACGTAGTTAAACAAGGTAATTTAGGTAGTTCAAAGGGTAATGCAGTTTGCTTTGATATCAATGCTATGGCATTAAGTTTGCAAGAAAAAGGTAAAGATAGATCCTTTATAAATATTTTTGATAATCTTTACAGTCAAGAATATGTTGCTTATCTTTTGGATTTGGGTTTCATAAAAGTTGTTAACTCTATTTGGATTAATATTGATAATGATATAAATAAGTTAAAAACATCTTACCAAGAATTCATCAACAATAAGATTGAGAATTTTATTGTGTATACTATCGGGGGGGATCTTGAAAATGGTTTTATAGCATTACTTAAATTGAAAAATTCAGGTTATTACCCGACTTTTGGGGTTGTTTTATTGGGCAATCATTACTATAACTTTTATGTAATTTATGATAAACAAAAAAATATACAAAAAGTATTATGGAATGCTGGTAGTGGTTTTAGTGAAATTACAAAACAAGAGTTTTGTGAATATCTTAAGAATAATACGTCATATGTCAAGTATTCGAATAAAGATATTGTTGAAAAATATTATACAGAATAATTCAAAAATCTGTATTTATGTTTAATATATTTTAATTAAGGAGGGATTTAAAATGGATATAAATTATAAAGCAGAAAATAAAGAAAACACACTGAATTTGGAAAAAAGAAATAATCAAAATTCAGGCATTGCAAAGCCTGCATTATACACCGGTTTAAGTATTGCAGGCGTTGCAGCTATTAGTATTATTGGCAAAATTCTTTATGATAAATCGAAGAAAGATGAAAAATTTAAAGAAATTACAGGTGAACGCGTAGTTAATGGTATAAAGCTCAGTGTTTCTGACCAAAAATGGAGCAGAAAAAACATGTTCAATCCAAATCAAGTTTATCCACTTTGTTGGAATAATGTTTCTTTGCTTTTTTTGGCAGGGCCTGAGTATAGAAGCAAAAAATTTATTAATAGTACAATAAATGATAATAAAATTATTAAAACTATTGATTACACCGATAAAATTTTGAAAAATCAAAATCTCGTTGATTGTTTTTCCGGAAATGTAGAAATCGATAAAAATTACAGACCTATCCCAGATAATGAACAAAATTTACTTAGCCAATATTACTATTTTTTATTCACTGATGTTGAAAAAAAATATGATAAATCCACATTATTGGATCTCGGGATTGTAGATATGTATTTTAGATTTGCTATTTTAGGGGAGGCATTTAACTATATAAAATTTACAATTGAAAATTCAATTGAGGATGTTTTAAATAATGGGAAAGAAAATGATGTAGAAAAAACATACTCTAATAGCAGCTTCAAAGTTACCGTTGATTCGTATAATGTACGCGAAAAAGGAATAAACGGTTTAAAAAGTATACTTGTCGATTTTCGTAGGACGGATTTGAATAACAATAAAACAGAGAATTTTGTAAATTTTTTTGGTGGTAACGATATAAATTTTTTGAAAGAAAAAGGTTATTATCCGACATTTGTCGCAATTGGTGACGATCGTGTTGACTACAAGGGCATTCCGCACTGGATGGGGGCTTACATTATTTATGATAAAAACCAAGATATTAAGTATTTTTTATGGGCAGATGGTTGTAACAGTGGTCTTAAAGTTATGTCAAAAGAAGAGGTCCTAAATAAGTTAAAAAAATACTCTCACATTGTAGTTAAATATTCAAGCAAGGATGTCGTTGAAGAATTTTACACACCAGAACTTATGTTTAATAATTAAGGAGGGATTTAAAATGGACATAAATTATAAAGCAGAAAATAAAGAAAACACACTGAATTTGGAAAAAAGAAATAATTAAAATTCAGGCATTGCAAAACCTTTGATGTATACGGGTTTGAGCATTGCCAGTGTTGCAATTATTAGTATTATTTGTAAAATTCTTTATGGTAAATCAAAGAAAAATGAAAATTTAGATAGTATTCAATCAAATAAAAAATTCAAAGAAATTACAGGTGAACGCATAGTTAGTGGTATAACACTTAGGGTCTGTTAACACGAAATAAGGAATCAAAAATAACAGAGAAGTAAATGAAGAAAAGGAAAACAGAATCGAGCTTGTCATAGCGAGTAAAAATACGCATGAAACGCTTAATTTTCCGAAAAAGTCGTTCGATGTTGTTACGCGATTTATACAAAACTTTATCAAAAATCCAAGGAGATTTTCGATTATATTTAGGAGGTTTAAAATTTAAGCTTTGAGCTAAATCGAGTATTACTGTCTTCATACACTTTATCCATGAGCAAATTTTATTTCAATTCCCTTATTATATTACTTTTTCGCTTGCTATTCTACTATTCTCACCTTCGTGTTAACAGGCCCTAGGAATTTTTATTTTAATTTTTTTTGGCTGATTATTATAAAAAAACCAATTATCATTCCAAAATAATAATTTATAAATCTAAAAAGAATCATAGCGGGGGAAATATTTTTTACTGTAAAAAAACTTTTATAAAGTAGTAAAAAACTTCCTTCAGCGGTACCTGCTGAGCCAGGTAAAGGGTTAACAATTGATAAAAGCGTTACAAAGGTTTGTGCTGCTATAAAATTTAAAATTGGAAACCCAGGACATCCAAAAGACTTGGCAATAAAAAAAGAAACAAAACAAAATAATATATTTTGCATTATTCCATAGACATAAATAATAGAACTACAATTTATGGAAAAATTATTTTTCATCAAAAACATCATTTCATTTTCTAAATTTTTGCTGATTTTTTCAGGATTTTTTATTATGTGAATTTTTTTTGCAATTTTTAATAAATAGTGAATAAAATTCATTACCTTTCTTTTGTTTAAGAAAAAAAGAATAAGTAAAATTATTCCTGAACATTGAATAATTAGTCCAGCAATAGTCAAAAAACTAAAACCCGGAATTTTGTTTTTAAATTCCTGGCTTTTAAATATTATTGCGAGTGAAGAAATTACGATAGTACATAACTGCGATATAAAAAATTTTTGAGATAAAATTGAAATGGCTTTACCGGTTTCTATATTTTTTGAATTTAACAAAATAACTTGTGATGCTTGGCTACCTGATGCAAAAGGCGTTATAGCACCATAAAATTGCCCATACATAGTTATTTTAAAATAGTCAAATATTGAGTTACTAAATTTTGGCAATAATTCTTTTATCATCAAACAATCAAAAAGCCAAGATAAAAATATCGAAAAAATCGCAAGTATTAAATATACAAATTTTAATTTTGGGAATATATTAATTAATACTAAAAAATTATTGTTTTGAATGCAAAAATAAATTAATATCCCAAACGAAATTAAACATGGCAGAACTTTAGTGATAAATTTTTTAAAATAATTATTTATCATATTGCCTCAAAAAATTTTTTTATTTTTTATTTTCATTATTATTGTCATCACAACCTGGATCTTTAACAGGATACATAGGTTCAGGACAATTATCTCTTGGAATATAATTATCTGACATAAAGTGCTTTATTGATTTTCTTATAGCTTTAATATTGTTAACAAGCCCCCTAAAATTGGCTGATTTGAAATGCATCATAAATAAATCATATGAAATTATAAAATTTAATCTCCCTGCATAACCTTTCAATCTGCGTTTATATTTTTTATAAATGCCCTTTTTTTCGTAAAAATTGCGCATGATTCCCAAAGATTTCATAAAATCATTTATTTTTTTGGCATTCATGGTATGCAAAATACTTGTGTCTCGCATTACATAATTATAAAGTACATCAGGAATAAAAGTCACAATATTTGCATAGAAAAAAAGTTGCGGTGCAGTTGCTGAATCTTCAAAATACATGTTATAAAATTCAATTTTATGATTAATAAAAAGTTTTCTTTTAAAGAGTTTATTCCATAAGAAAGCAAATGTGCCTATACACGAAGTTATTTTTTTGAGCGCCTTCTCGCCTGAATATATTCCGGGAATAGTATTAATAGGGCAGTAAACTTTAAGTTTTGTACTTTCGAAATAAAAATAAAAATTACAACATACAATATCAGAGCCTGTTTTTATGGCAGCAGAATACAGTTTTTCAAGATAATTTGGTTCTAAAAAATCGTCACTATCTAAAAATGCGATATATATCCCACGGCTAATTTTAATTCCTGCATTCCTCGCCATACCCACACCGGAATTTTCTTGATTTATTAATATAAAATTATTGTTTTTATTAACAAATTCTTCTATTATTTCCAGACTTTTATCTGTTGAGCCGTCATTTACAAGTATTACCTCAAAATTTTTAAAAGTCTGGTTTTCGACAGATTCAAGAGTCCTTCTTAGATATTTTTCTACATTATATACAGGAATAATCAAGCTTATGTCAATTTCATTATCTGCATTATTCATATTATTCACACCATCCCTAATTGATTATTATAACCCTTACATTATATAGCTTATTAATTAAATTTTCAAATTCTCATAGAACGTATTATTCGTTTGCAACTTTTAAAAAAAGACTTAAAGAATATGTTAATATTTATCTCTTTTTTTTTGTATTTTGAAAAGAATACTTTGAATGCCAAAGTGAAAATATGCATACAGAAAAATGTATGTCTAAAACTAAAAGTTTTATACTCTTTTTTTTTGTTGAAAAATTCTTTTAAAAATTCAGAGTATTTTATATAATCATTAAGTATTTGCTCATTCATTTCCCACGTCAAACTCGTTTCGTTTACATAATAATTATACAATTTTTTTCTTGTAACAGAGCATTTTTGTATTTTTGAAAAAAGTTGTAAGCAAATTATTTTATCTTCAAAGCACATCTGAGGCATAATAATATCATCAAAAAGTGAACGTTCGAATAATTTATTCCATAAAAAAGATTTTAACGAAATATCGCTTATCAAGCTTTTTAATATTTGATTTCTAGAAAAAACTCCAGATTTGTGAAAAAACATGTTCTTCGATATTTTAGAACTTCCGACTTGTTTTTTATAATTACAAATAGATATTTGACAGTTTTTTATATTTTCATGTAAAATTTGCAAAAAATCAGGTTCTACATAATCGTCGCTATCCACAAAAGAAATATATTTGCCTACAGAATTTTTAATTCCAAAACTTCTTGCATACGAAACACCCTGGTGCTTTAGCTTAAAAAGTTTCCAGTTTTTATTTTTTTTACAAAAATTTTTGGCGATCTCGCACGAAGCGTCTTTAGAACCATCGTCGATAACTATTAACTCAAAATTTTTGAATACTTGGTTCTCTAAAGACTTGAGAGTTCTACTTAAAAACTTTGCTCTGTTATATACAGGCAATATAACACTCACTTCTATCATAGATTAATATTTACAAAAAAAAAAAATATTGTCAAATAGAATTGATTTTTTCCAGCAACGTCGGAAAATCATTTGGTTTTTTTACTTTAATTTTAATAATCTGATATTACAAAAACAGGAAAGACTATCTTTTTTCAAGTGCAACTACTGGCTAAAAGTGAATAAATAATACATAGAAAATTATCTCCATGTATGCGCAACATAAAAAATTTAAATCATTTCCTTCGGTGACGCCGGAGGAAATATCTATTTTTTTTAGCAATACCAATAAACTATAGCTCAATTTATATCTATTCGAGATTTTAGACAAGTTCTAATATTTGAAAATCTGATTGTTATTTCCTTGCCTTTATTACATTGCCGCTACTATAATTTGGTTAAAATAAATATTTTTTATATTTTCAAACGAGGTCCAAAAATAAAAATATACAAAAATTTTCTCCAGCGACAGATAGGGGTATCATTCGTATTTTGCTATACGGTTTAGTAAAAAAACTTGATTTTTTTAAAAAAGACTGTAAAATTGTAATTGATACTGTATCTTATTTTTTATTAATTGATACAATGAATAATTTTAATTATTTTCAGTTGATACTTTTTCAGGAATGTAATTAAAATAAGTATGGTGTTTAAAATTTAAATTTGGCGGTGTTATTATTGATGTTAGATAAACTTAATGAATTAAAAAATAAATTTTTTGAACGCGAATTTTCGTATTTGAATGGGCCCCAAAAAGAAGCAGTATTTAAGGTAAATGGAAATTTGCTTGTTTTGGCTGGAGCAGGAAGTGGTAAAACGACTGTTATAATTAATCGTATTTACAATATGATTATTTATGGCAATTCGTATAACACTGATTTAGATTGTGACGATAAAACTTATGATGAATTAGAAAAAGGATTTGAAAAAGGTCAAAAATTAAGTGAATTTTCAAACTTATTAAATTTAAATCCAATTTTACCCGAAAATATTCTGGCAATAACTTTTACAAATAAAGCCGCAAAAGAAATTAAACAAAGGCTTGCCAAAAAAATAGGAGAAGATTCTGAAAAAATTTGGACTTCGACATTTCATTCTATGTGTGCAACGATTTTGAGGTCTCATGCCGAACTAATAGGGTATACTTCTAATTTTACAATTTATGATTCGGATGATCAAAAACGTCTTATAAAAGAATGTGAAAAAATTGTTAACGTTGATGAAAAAACTTTGCCTATTAAATCTTGTATCAGTTATATTTCAAGTGCGAAAGATGATTTAATGTCGGCAGCCGATTTTAAAAAGAAAAATGAAAACAATTATAAAATGGTAAAAACTGCAAATATTTATGAGCTTTATTCACAAAAAATGAAAAAATCAGATGCTATGGATTTTGATGATTTGATTTTTAATACTATATTGTTGTTTAAAAAAAATAAAGATGTTTTGAACAAATATAAAAACATTTTTAAATATATAATGGTCGATGAATATCAAGATACAAGCAAATCTCAGCATGAACTTATAAAATTGCTTGCCGGAAATAAAGGAAATCTTTGTATTGTTGGCGATGATGATCAAAGTATTTACAAATTTAGAGGTGCAAGTGTAAAAAATATTTTAACTTTTAATAAATATTTTAAAGAGACAAAAACAATACGCCTTGAACAAAATTATCGTTCTACCAAAAATATACTTTCGGCAGCAAATGAACTAATTAAGAATAATCGTTCAAGAAAGTCTAAAAATTTATGGACGGAACTTGGTGAGGGTGAGAAAATTGAATGGCATATAGGCTACAGTGAACACGATGAAGCATTTTATATTGCATCTCAAATAATGAAAAAAGTAAAAGAAGGAAAGAATTATTCTGATTTTGCGGTTTTATATAGAATGGGTTCACAATCTGGAGTTATTGAAAAATTTTTTGCTCGAAATAACATACCTTATAGAATCATCGGGAATGTAAGATTTTTTGACAGAAAAGAAATAAAAGATTTGATTGCTTACCTTAGTGTGGTTAATAATACCAATGATGAAGTAAGAATTAAAAGAATTATAAACAGACCTAATCGTTCTATTGGTGAGCGTACTTTAGTATCTATAGGCAATGTTGCTGATAAAAATAATACTTCGTTTTATGAAGTTATTCGCACGGCTTATGATCATCCGGAACTTATTCGTGCCGCTGCTAAAGTTTCGGGATTTGCAAATTTAATAGAATCTTTTTTAAAAAAGAAAAAGTCAGGCGCAAAAATTAGCGATTTATACGAATTTATTATAAAAGAAACAGGTTATTTCGATTTTTTAAAAGACACCGAAGATGATTTTGGTGATAGAATAGAAAATTTAAAAGAACTTGGCAGTTTTATTTCGAAGTTTGAAGAAGAAAAGGGGGCCGATGCAACTTTAAAATTATTTTTGGAAGAAATTTCTCTTATTTCAGATTCCTCCGTTGCCGAAGATGATGGAAAAGGTTACGTAACGCTTATGACGATTCATGCTTCAAAAGGATTAGAATTTTCGACAGTATTTTTACCGGGTTTTGAAGAAGGTATTTTCCCAAATCAGCAATGCATATATGATGATGATATTGAAGAAGAAAGGCGCTTGGCATATGTTGCAATCACTCGTGCAAAAGATTATGTCTGCATTTTGAATTCAACAAGTCGCATGACTTTTGGCAGTACTTCTCACAACAAGCCTTCAAGATTTATATCTGAAATTCCAAGTGATTTAATAAATGTTACGAAATCACGCGAATGGAAAAAAATGCCTGCAGGTCAGCATATTCCAAAATCGATAAAAGATATAAAAATTAAATCGGTTGTTTCAGCCAGAAGTTTTGGTATGAATGTACTTAATAGTAGTTTGATGAGTTCAGATAAAAAAAAGTATATTTTGGGTGATGTTGTAAACCATAATATTTTTGGGCACGGTGTTGTAACATCGGTTTATGATATTGGTGGTGATTCATTGCTTGAAATAGATTTTGAAAAATCAGGCAAAAAGAAAATCCCTATGTCCAGGCTTTGATTTGTTATTTTTTTTCTAAATATCATTGTTTTCTATTGACAAATTTTTATTTTGAGTTACTATGGTAAGTATCTAGAGTGTTAAGATGAAAGTGGGGAATAATTATGGCTATTGTACCTAAAAGAAAAACTTCGAAAGCAAGAAGGGATAAACGTAGGTCAAGTGTTTGGAAGTTAAAAGCGCCTACTATAAGGGTGTGCGATCATTGCGGTATGTATCATCTGTATCACAGAGTTTGTACTCATTGTGGATATTACCGTGGAAGGCAAGTTATAATAACAAAAGAAGCGTAATTAATGTTAAAAAATGTCAATTTATTACCTGTTGTATCAATAGTCGGTAGGGCTAATGTAGGAAAATCAACTTTGTTTAATAAGCTTGTTGGCAAACGTGTTGCAATCGTTCATGATTCGCTTGGTGTAACGCGTGATAGGGTTTATGGTCAGTTTGAATGGAATAGCAGAACATTCAATCTTATAGATACCGGCGGTTTGGAGTTTGGTTCAAAGGATTTTGTTAAATCTATGGTTGAAAAGCAGGTGAAATTTGCTTTAAGTTCTTCGGATATTGTCCTTTTTGTTGTAGATTTTAAGACAGGGCTAATTGAACTTGATAATGATATTGCTTTTAAGCTTAGAAAAGAAAATAAATCGGTTATCGTTTGCGTAAATAAAGTTGATAGACTCGATGATAGTTTGGCGATTTCTGAGTTTTATTCATTAGGGTTTTCAGATGTAGTTCCAATTTCGTCCGTACATGGTCATGGTACCGGTGACTTGCTTGATTTAATTTGTGAAAAATTACCATGCAAAGTCCAGAGTAATACTTCTAGTTATATTAAAATTGCAGTTTTGGGTAAGCCAAATGTCGGAAAATCATCAGTGGTTAATAGAATTTGTGGGCAAGAAAGGTCGATAGTTGCCGATTTTTCCGGTACTACGAGAGATTCTGTTGATACATTTTTAGAAAGTAATGGAAAAAATTATTTGATAGTTGACACAGCAGGAATAAGGCGGGGGCGCAGTATAAGGTCTGATGTTGAAAAATACAGCGTTTTTAGAGCCTTGGATGCTGCCGAGCGTAGTGATATTTGCCTTTTGGTCATAGATGCTTCGGAAGATATAACGTCGCAGGATTCTAAAATTGCTGGTATTTCTAAAAAATATAATAAAGCTTGCATAATTTTAGTTAATAAATGGGATAAACTTAAGACTGATACTAAAAATGTTTTGAAAATTCAAGATAAAATAAATGAATTTTTTAAATTTCTACATTACGCTCCGGTTGTTTATGTTTCAGCAAAAACAGGCAGAAATTTTGATAAAATTTTTAGTATCGTAGATAAAACATATGAAGAATTTGCTCGAAGGGTTTCAACTGGAATTTTGAATTCATTTCTTAGAAATGTTATTTTGCATACGCCGCCGCCGAATATTAAAGGTAAACAATTAAAGATTTATTATATAGCCCAAACTGGGGTTTGTCCCCCAACTTTTATATTTTTTGTAAATAAATCACGGCTTTTTCATTTTTCCTATCAGCGTTATATTGAAAACAAGTTGCGCGAGTCATTTGGATTTAGTGGTACTCCAATTAGGTTTGTTGTAAGGCAAAAGGGGGAATTTGTGAATGAAGAGTCAGTTAAGTTTTAGGAGGTTGATTGATGTCAGAGGACTTATATTCAGTTTTAGGTGTTTCTAGGAATGCTACGGATGATGAAATAAAAAAGGCATACAGAAAATTAGCTAAAAAATATCATCCAGACTTAAATAAAGGGGATAAATCTGCTGAAGAAAAACTCAAAAGCGTAAACAAGGCTTACGAAGTCCTTTCGGATAAACAAAAACGGGCGCAATACGACCAGTTTGGTAGCACTGATCAGAATTTTGGTGGTACAGGAGGGGGGTTTGGTGGTTTTGGCGGCTTTGGAGGTTTTAATGCCGAATTCGACTTAGATGATATTTTTGGCAGCTTTTTTGGTGGCTTTGGTGGTTCAAGTTCGAGATCCCGAAATGTTGCCAGAAAAGGTTCTGATGTTGGTATTTCGGTTGTGCTGAGCTTTGAAGAAGCAGCTTTTGGATGCAAAAAAAATATTAAATATCAAAGAATTGTAAAATGTAATGCATGTTCTGGTACCGGTGCCAAAAATGGGACTTCTAAAACAAAGTGCCGCACTTGTGGCGGTACGGGGCATATAGTTATGGGACAAAGAACTCCGTTTGGGACTATACAGACTTCTCAATCGTGTAGTAGCTGCGGTGGTACCGGCCAAGTTATTGAGAATCCTTGTAATGTTTGTAGTGGTCAAGGAAATGTTAGAAGCTACGAAAATTTGGAGATTGATATTCCCGCAGGTATAGATAATAACCAGACTTTGAATATACGAAATAAAGGTAATGCTGGAACAAATGGTGGGGCTTATGGAGACTTGCATGTTGAAATAACAGTAAATTCGCATCCAATTTTTGTTAGAAGAGGCAACGATATTTATTGTGAAATTCCGATAACATTTGTCCAAGCTGCCCTTGGCGGTGATGTTATTATTCCGACTTTGGATGGAAAATCTGAATGCCATGTTAATGAAGGTACTCAACCGGGTGATATTTTAAAGCTCAAGGGTAAAGGTATTCCTTTTATTCATGGGTGTGGTAGGGGTGACCAGCTCGTGAAAGTTATAATCGAAATCCCCAGATATATTGATGACGAGCAGAGAAATTTGCTCAAAAAATTTGAAGCTATTTCTGGACCAAAAAATTATCAGAAAAAAAAGTCTTTTATAGATAGAATAAAAAAGCTTTTTTCAAATTGGTGAGAATTTTGTTCTTCGCGGCGTAATTTGGCTCTATTTAAACGCCACATTCTTTTTTGCTTATTATTTATAATTAAGAGGTTACTTAACTTATGATTGATATTTTGAAAAAAATTTTGATTTTGTTTTTTGTTGCTATAGTTACAGGATTAGGCTTTAGTGTTATTATTGGTTTTTTTTGTCTTATATGTTCGTTTCTGGCTCATTGGGGACGAACGTTCAATACTTTTGTAACTGGAATGTTAGGAGGATACATGTTTGGTGTAATTGTAGGCAGCGCCTGGTTTTTAGTAAAAGAATTTAAAAAATAAGCAATAGTAAATTTACTTTGATATTGCTAAAAAAAGATAGATATTTCTTCCAGTAACACCGGGGAAATTATATGTCTTTAATTAGTCTTCTTTCGAAACTGAAAAATTAAATTTGGAATACTCTCTCCGGTCTCTCCGGAGGAGAATATCTTTTACCAGTTTCGAAAAAATAAAAAGTAGCCTCCGGTACTACCGGAGGCCTACGCTTAAACTCTTGTTAATGGCATTAGCCGATAATTCCAGCAACTATTCCGCCAACACCTAAAGCAGCTTTAACACTACCTGCTAAAAAAGCTTTCCAAGTATTGTTATCACCTTTCTGCTCATTTGCACCGGGTCTACCTAAAAACCTACCAACAGTACCGTGTAAACCCAATAACCCCTTTTCGTCACCAAGGTCACCTTCTTGAGGTTTGACGCTATTCACAGCGAAACCAGCACCCTGTAAAATTTCAGTAGCACCAAGTGCTAGAAGAACAGTACCAATAGCACCCGAAGCAATTTTGGCACCGGCACCGGCTTCTACTTGAGAGTTTGGATTTGCACCAACTAAAAATGCAGCACAAGCTAAAGAACCAAGGACTTTACGAGAATTGCGAAACATAAAAAACCTCCAAAATATTTATTAAATTATCCAGTATAAAAACTGAACAAGTTTATTGTATAATATCTAAAATCAATTGTCAAGTACTTTTTTGGGACATTTGTGATATTTTTTAAAATTATGCTTTTTTGCTTCCCAAAATAATCACCGAAAATTATATAATTTAGCTTTTCTTCGGAATTGCCGAAGCCGGTATGAATTAAATAACACCCTCTGAAATCATCGCCGAAGCAACTTTTTTAAAACCTAAAATATTCGCTCCCAAAATATAATTGCCTTTTTGATTAAACTCACAAGCAGTTCGAGAAACATTCTTAAAAATAGATTTCATAATAGATTCAAGTTTATTTTGCGAAAATTCAGAATCAAAAGTCATTTTCGAACTATTTTGGCTCATTTCGATTACAGACGACGAAACTCCGCCAGCATTCGCAGCTTTTGCCGGACCAAAAATAATTTTATTCTCGACAAAATAATTAGTCGCATCAAGACTCGTTGGCATATTAGCGCCTTCTGAAACAAATTTTACGCCGTTTTTTACTAAATTTTTGGCATCGCTGAGTAAAATTTCGTTTTGAGTAGCACACGGCAAAGCCACATCACACGGAACGTCCCAATTAAATTTTCCTGATGTATATTTAGCGTTCGGTTCAAATTCGAGATACCTTGATATTCTATCGCGATTATTTTCTTTTATTTTTTTGATTATCTCGAGATTAATGCCGTTTTTGTCGTAAATCCAACCGGAAGAATCTGACATAGTAACAACTTTTGCGCCGTATTCTTGGGCTTTTTGAACAGTGTGAATTGCAACGTTGCCTGCGCCCGAAACACAAATAGTCTTATTTTTGAGCGATTCGCCGTTTTCTCTGAGCATTTCTTCTGTAAAATAAATAAGACCAAATCCGGTAGCTTCTTTTCGGCCCGCTAAGCCGTCATAGTCTAGTCCTTTACCTGTCAAAACGCCTTCATGTAAATTTTTAATTTTTTTGTAATAACCAAAAAGATAACCAACTTCGCGTGCCCCAACACCTATATCACCTGCAGGAACATCAGTGCTGGCGCCTATGTGTCTAAAAAGCTCGAGCATAAAATTCTGGCAAAAATTCATGATTTCAAAATCGGATTTATTTTTGGGGTCAAAATCGCTTCCGCCTTTAGCGCCGCCAATCGGAAGTCCCGTTATTGCATTTTTAAAAGTCTGCTCAAAAGCTAAAAATTTCATGATAGACAAATTAACAGACGGATGAAATCTGAGCCCGCCTTTAAAAGGCCCAATACAGCTATTAAACTGTACTCTGTAGCCTTTGTTTACATGTATTTTATTATTATCGTCTTTCCAAGAAACTCTGAAAGATATTGCTCTTTCGGGTTCTGTCAAGCGCTCCAAAATAGAAAATTCTTCATAAATTTTGTTAGAATTTATAACAGGTTCTACTGATTTTAAAGCTTCAATAACCGCTTGATGAAATTCTTTTTCGCCGGGGTTTTTTTTTACTAAATTATCTAAAACTCTATCAATATAATTCAATTAAAACTCCTTTTTAAAAATCAAAAAATATTAAAAATAAGCATCAAGCTTATTCTAAGCGTCCGGTAACATAAGCGTCGATTCTTTTATCTTTGGGATTATTAAAAAAAGTCCAAGAATCATCATATTCAACAAGCTCGCCTTTTAAAAAAAACGCCACAACGTCTGAAAGTCTTGCGGCCTGCTGCATATTATGCGTTACCAATACGACAGTATACTCTTTTTTCAAACGATATATCAAATCTTCGATCTTCAAAGTAGAAACCGGGTCTAGCGCCGAAGTAGGCTCGTCCATGAGTAAAATTTTCGGGAATACCGCAATTGCGCGCGCGATACATAAACGCTGCTGTTGGCCTCCCGAAAGACTTAATGCACTCGATTTTAATCTCGACGATAAATCGTCCCATAAATAAACTGATTTTAATGCAAATTCGACGATATCATCTAACTCTGATCTTTTTTTTATGCCATGCGCTTTTGGACCATAAGTAATATTATCATATATACTCATTTCAAATAAATTTGGTCTCTGAAAAACCATCCCGACATCTCGCCTGAGTTTTGTAATATCGGTGTCGGGTGCATAAATATTTTTGTTGTCAATCAAAATTTCACCATTTATTCGGCAATCATACAAGTCATTCATGCGGTTTATACATCGCAAACAGGTAGATTTACCGCAACCTGAAGGTCCTATAAATGAAGTAACTTCGTTTTTTTTCATAATTATATTAATTTTTCTCAAAGCCTGAAATTTTCCATAAAAAAGGTCTAAATTTTTTATTTCGATTCCGGCTGAAGTGTTGTGTTTATTCATAATTAATATGATAGTTCTGAAACTTTAAAAAGTAAAGGCTCATCTGTTGATTCGTCTAGCATTTGTACCTTGACTTTACAAGATATAGCATCGACGCCGAGAACTAATGCCAAACCGTTTGAAGTTTTTACAGTCTGCCCAATATTTGGTAAATTTTCAAGTGATTTTGAATACATTTTATCTTCGTATTCCAAACAGCACATAAGTCGGCCGCAAATTCCGCAAAATTTAGTACCGCCTACATATATATTTTGATTTGCAACTGATAAAGCGCTTATTTTTTTTGGAGAACTTAAAAAAGTTTTGCAGCAAATATCACGTCCACAAATTCCAACGCCACCAAAAAATTTTGCAACATCCCTAACGCTAACTTGCCTAAATTCAATCCAAACTTTTAAAATTTTATAAAGCTGTCTAAGAATAATTTTAAAATCTACACGTTCGTCAGAAGAAAAATATATATATAATTTTTTCCTATCAAACGAATATTCGAGATCTAAAATCTTAAAATTAGTGATATTATTAACTTGTTTTTTTGAAATTTTCAATATTTCTTTCTCGTATTTTTCTAATTTTTTTATTTTATTTAAATCTTTGTCAGTAGCAATTCTAAAATTTGCTTCACGTATATCAACAGTAACTTCAAAATTTTTTATTAATTCTATAGAAACAACTTTTCCAAAACCAATTTCATCAGAACAATTAAAAACTACAAATTTATTAAGAATATAATCGCCGGACTTAATTATAAATTTTGAAATTCTATTAAAAATTCTTGACTGAACAGACAGTATCTTAAGCATTTTTCACCTAAAATTTTAATTTTTAATTTATATTAGTAATTTTTTGGTTAACTTCTGATAATAATTTTTCGCAAAAATTTATTAAATCATGAGCTTTTTTATAATATTCTAAAGATTGTTCTAATTCAAGATTTTCGTTTTCTAATTTTGAGGCTAAATTTTCAAGTTCTGAAAAAGCTTCCTCAAAATTTTTTTTCTTCATTTTTATTCCCTATTTTTTGAATTTTATTTTTTATTTTTTTTATTTTAAGATTACAAATATTAAATTCAGCAATACCGTTTAAAAATATAATTTTTGCACGATTATTTTCAGTTATATTATCTATATTTTTAACTATTTTATTATTAATTTTGATAATTACGAAGCCTTTTGTGAATATATTTTCCGGATTAAATATCTCGATTTTATTTTTTAATAAATTAAAATCTGATATTTTTTTATTTATTAAATTAAAAAAATTAATATTTATTTTTTGTTTTAAAAACTTAATTTCAGAACTCAAATTTAAAATTTTATTTTCTAGAATATTTTTGAATTTTTGTTTAAAATTATTAATAATTAAAAAAATATTTTCAATACTTTCCGAAGCAAGTTCCGCAGCAACCGAAGGCGTCGATGCCCGGACGTCAGCAGCATAATCGCAAAGAGTATAATCAACGTCATGACCAACGGCAGAAATTACAGGAATTTTACAATTCGAAATACGCCTCACGACTTTTTCGTTATTAAAAGCCCACAAATCTTCAAGACTGCCACCGCCGCGTGCTATTATTATAACATCTAATTCAGGAATTTTTTCAGTTAAATCTATTGCGTTTAAAATTTCTTGCACAGCTTCTGAGCCCTGTACTCTGACCGAAGCCAAAATAATTTCAGCAATCGGGAACCTGCGTTTCAAAACACTTGAAATATCATGAATTACTGCGCCTGTTTTAGAAGTAATAACTCCAATTTTTCTCGGGAATTTTTTTAATTTTTTTTTGCGAGACTCGTCAAATAATCCTTCGGATTCTAATTTTTTATAAAGTTTTTTAAGCGATTCATTAATTTCGCCAAGCCCTGCCGGAGCTAAATAATAAATATAAATTTGATACTGCCCCATAGGCTCATAACAAGAAATATTACCGTAAGCAAAGACTTTTATACCGTTTTCAAGATTAAAATTTATATTACTCGTATAATGCGAAAACATCATGCATTTAATACTGCATTTTTCGTCTTTAAGAGAAAAATATAAATGCCCCGAGCTGTGCTTTTTAAAATTAGAAATTTCACCTATAGCATAAATATTTTGCAAAACTTCGTCGTTATCTAAAAGCATTTTTATATATGCATTAAGTTCAGTAATACTTGCAGCTTCTTGATTCATATTTTACTTCACAATAAAATTATTTTTATTATTAATATAATTTTTATAAGAATTCGAAACCGAAGTCAAAACAGCTTGAACATAATTGGCTTCTTCTTCGCTGCCAAAAATTTTGGCCATTTCAACTGCTTCGTTTATTACAATCGCCATCGGAATTTTTTCTTGAATTAATTCATAAATTCCCATTCGCATCGCAGACTTTGCAACACGCGAGATACGATCGAATTTCCAATTGCGAATATTTTCTTTTATCAAATTATCTATAATTAAAATATTATTATTAACACCAGTAAAAATTTCTTTTGCGAACTCGCTCACAGAATTATCGCAATTATTAATTCCAAAAGTACTTGAAAATAATAACTTAAAAGCTTCTTTTCGATCTTCCCGCCTGCTCATATTACTGCCCCGAAGCGCGCTTCAAAATTTTAGATTCGTTTAAATTTGCTTTTTTACCGGAATTAATCGCAATTTTATAATTATCGCCGCGTTTTTTGATTTTAAAAATTTCAAGTTCGTCGAATACTTTTAAAATAATCAATATTTTAGCAACCCGAATTTTCGGCTCATCGATATTTAAATAAATTTTTTCTATTCTAAAAGCAAACAAAGAATTTTCTTTTATAAACTTAAAAACTCTTGCAAAATCTTCTCTTGTAGGCATGCAATCTTTAGGCAGTGGATTTATTCCAGAAATAAAATCTTCAAATATTCTTTGTTCTTTTGCAAATTCCAAAGTATCAATTTTTGAAAATTTTACATCCACAACATGAATAACAGCGCTTTCAAAACCTGAAAAATAATTGCGCTTTATACGCATGGCAATATCTATAATATCTCCCGTTTTAAACATAAACTCAGAAATTGATACTCCAAACATAGTACCATCAAATATTTTCTCACCAGATTTAAAACAAATTTTAATATGTTTTCCGCCACCAATAGAAAAAATTTTTACAAGTTCTACGCCCATTATACCAAAAATAGGTTCACTGTTTCCACTGCCAAACGGAGCCATAAGATAAATTTCATCAACAGTTTCAATTGAAATATTACATGGGTTAATAATATAATCAATTTTCAAATTGTAAAAAGGCATGTTTGACTTATTTGCGAGTTCCAAAAATTTTTTCTTAAAAGCTTCAAGATTTTTAAGTTTAAGATTTGCACCGGCAGCCAAAGTATGACCACCAAATTTTTCAATTAAATCTTTGCACTCCGCAAGACAATCATGGATATCAAATCCTTCAATACTGCGTGCAGAACCCCGAGCTTCATTTTTTTTAATTGCAAACAAAAAACACGGCTTGCCAAACCTAGAGCAAATTACAGATGCTGCAATCCCAACGACTCCATGGTTCCATTTTTTACTCCATGCAAAAATAATTCTTTCGTTGTCCAAATTATTTTTAAATATTTCATGTTCGACTTCTTCGAATATAGACCTACACAAACTTTTTCTATCATCATTCATTTTTAATGCAATTTGCAAAAAAGAACGCGCTTCATCCAAACTCGACGACAAAAGCAATTGGGCCGCCGTTTCAGCCGAGCCCATGCGACCGCAAGCATTTAATTTAGGGACTATTCCAAAAGAAACTTCATTACCGTTCATTTGATTACCAAACGCACTGCCTTCAAGCAAAACTCTTATACCAGGCCTTTTCGAAGACATAAAATACTTAAAAGCCTTGCTCACCATAAGCCTGTTCTCATCAACCAAAGAGACCATATCTCCAATCGTACCAATAGCCAACAAATCGCCGTATTCTTTAATTAAATCTTCAGGAGAAGTATTATCTTTTTCAAGTTCCTGCAAAATTTTAAAAACAACACCAACACCGGCAAAATCCTTAAACCCGTCATCATTCAAATACGGATTAACTATTGCTACTGCTGGAGGCAATTTTTCCGGAACTTTATGATGATCGGTAACTATAACATCAATTCCCAATTCTTTTGCATACAAAATTTCGTCATAAGCTGAAATACCATTATCAACTGTAATA
>CAMNDS010000005.1 GCA_946535695.1 uncultured Clostridia bacterium
GGTAAAACCAAGATAAATGCCGCTTTAAATAGCAATGCACAAATTGAAAAAATCTCTAACATTACTCCGCTGAATTTAAAAAAATCCGGCAAATCTTTTGCGCCAGTTTTTTGGAGTTTGAGCACTATTGCCGCAGCTGCTTTGGGCGGATATTTAATTTATAATTTCACAAATAAAAATGGTAAAAATCCTAGCGATGAGCAGAATCCAGCAGAAATTGGTGTAGATAACACCAGCAATGGTTCTAATGCTAAAAAGAATCAACCAAAAGTTCAGAAAAAAATTTGGGAAGAAGACCCGCACGGGATAATTAAGTTTATAACATGGTATGGTGGACAGGATCATTGGAATGGCAGTTGCATCGTCAATTCAAATTTGAATATGCTTTTAAATCCAGTACTTATGGAGTTGTTGGATAAAGAAGAAAAGAATGGTAATGATAAATTGTCATCACCATATTGGACACTAAAAATCCCAATTTTGAAAACAATCTGGGGATTATCTAAAAAACATGAATTTATTAAGGCAGAAAATCCTCGACATCGTACAGAATTTGATAGAGTTTATTTTGGGGCAGAAGGTATTATGGCAGCGCTAGCTAGTGATTTCCCGCATATAATGGGCACGTTCGTCTCTATTAGTAAGGGAACAAATAATGAGGTAAAAAATCCTCCCTTAATTTCTTATGATAGAAATTTAGAAAATCCAGATTTAGACAAAGCAAGTTATAAATTACCTGGTGGTAGTAGCTATTTTGTTGGTAGTGTTACTTTGCGTTGTCCAGGTCATACTGTTTTTGCGCACTTGCTTTATAGTGATGACGGCAAAGAACTTAAGCGTGTTATAATCCAGAATCCTAATAGTAGCAGTAATAATCGTAAAGATTGGTATGTAAATGAAATGCCAGTAGAAGAAATGAAAAAACTTTTAGACAATATTGATAATGAAAACAAAAAATACAAAGGTTATAGTATCAATAATTTATTAATGATTAGAGATGATAAATTCAATGAGAGCCAATACTGGAAAAACAGTAGTTTACCAGATATTAAGCTTAACATTTGGTGATATAAAAGTAAATTTCGATAATTTAATAAAAATATGGTACGTATTGGCGATTTAAAGAAATAAAATTTATAATTTATGTAATAAACTTTGGACAAGTTGAGTATAATTATCCATTGAAGAGCGTTGCCCTCTCCGGCGGCGCTGGAGAAGCTAAGTTTTTAAAGATAAATATTGTTTTTTTCAATTGAAAGTGCTATATCATACATAAAACACAAATTTGGGTGGAAAAAGTTGAATATATTAATCGGAAATTTAATTTTAGATGCGCCTATCGTATTTTCAGCATTTATTTTTCTTGTTAACGGATGGAAAAAAGGCGTGGTAAGACCGTTTATGAATTTTGTGGGAGGTCTTATAGCTTTTGCTGTTTCGGGCTTTGCGGCATTTTATATTTCGTTTTTTGTACATAATAACTTTTTTAAACCTCTTTTAATAAAAAAATTTGGTAAGCTTTTATTAAAACCCGATATCGCGTCTTTTCCAAAATATCTTTTAACTCTTTTAAGTCTTTGCGGGGTCAGTAGTTTAAAAATTTCGCAGATGCTTGGCAAGTTTAATGCCGGCGAAATTTTATTTGGTATGATATCGCCATATGTTTTAAATATAACAAGATTATTGATAGGTTCATTTTTATTTGGTATAATGATGTTTGTTTGCAGAAAAATTTCAAATTCTTCTTGCAGCGTATTCAAAGCGCCGGTTTTGGCGCAGTTTAATTCAGTTTTGGGAGCGTTTTTTGGTTTTGCGAAGGGAATTTTTATAATATGGGGAGTGATTTTATTTTTAAAAATAGCACTAATATATTGGAACAATCCTCCGAATATCTTTTCTCAAAACACTATAAAATCAACTTTTGTTTTTATAAAATTTTATGAATTTAACCCTATTGCAAGTAATCTTTTTGCAAAAATACCATTTATAGAAAATATTGATATTCCGAAAAATTTGATATGATTAATTTGAAAAGGGAAAATGTTCAAAATAAAAAAGAAATTATTATTTTTTAATATTAAAATTTTCTTTAACATTCCAAATATTTTAACTTTTACAAGAATTTTGCTTATAATTCCGTTTTCGATAAAAGTATTAAGTGAAAATTATGTAACAGCCTGTGAAATTTTGATTTTTTCAGGTATTACGGATTTTTTAGATGGTTTTTTTGCAAGAATTTTGCATCAGCAGACGAAACTCGGTGCAATTTTGGACCCTGTTGCTGATAAGCTGACTTTGATTTCGATAATGGTTTGTTTAAGTATAAAATTCAGGAGTATTTTATATTTTATGATAATATTGATTATCAAAGAATTTTGTATGCTTTTGGCAGGCGCTTTTATGATTAAAAAAACTAAAACAACTATAAAAGCCAAATGGTATGGTAAGCTTGCAACTTTATTTTTTTATTTTTCAATTGCTTCGATAGTTTCGATTAAGGCACTTTGGGGGATAGAAAATGAGTTTTTAGTGAATGTTCTTATGTCTTTTACCGCTTTACTGATGTTTTATGCTATGATAAAATACTTTTTCGAGTTTTTAAGTATTATGCACGAGAGAAAACGTAAAGATAATTAGATATTTATATTAACAAGCTTGACTTGGAGAGTGTATTATGATGTTGTGTTCTATTTGTAAGAAACGTCCTGCGGTTATTTTTATTTCGTTATCTGAGAATGAATCACCTTTTAAGGGGCTATGCCTCAGGTGTGCTCAAAAAATGAATGCCGAGACTTTTTATGAATTTATAAAGCCTGATGGTTTTTCATCTGAAAATATGGATAAATTGGGTACACAGATTGCCGGTATAGTTTCGGCGGTTGATGATATACAAAACTTGAGTGATACAGAAGAGGCGCAAGGAGGTGGGGTAGCTTTTTTGCCGTTTATAAAGAATATTTTTTCCGAGTTTCCGTTTTCAAAAAATTCGGATAACAAGAGTGGTAAAAATGGGCAAGAAAAATCTAAAAAAAATTCAAGGAAAAAATACCTTGAAATGTATTGCAATAATTTAACTAGAAAAGCTAGAGAAAATAAGTTAGACGTGATTATCGGCAGAGAAAACGAAATTAGCAGAGTTATACAAATTTTATCAAGACGCACTAAAAATAATCCATGTTTAACAGGTGAGCCAGGGGTTGGCAAAACTGCAATAGCCGAAGGTTTAGCACTTAAGATAAGCTCCGGAAATGTGCCGATTAAACTTAAAAATAAAGAAATTTATTTGCTTGATTTAACAGCTCTGGTAGCAGGAACTCAGTTTAGAGGTCAATTTGAAAGCAGAATAAAAGGACTTATCGATGAAGTTAAAAACGACGGCAATATAATACTTTTTATTGATGAAGTGCATAATTTAGTCGGAACTGGTGATTCCGAAGGCTCAATGAGTGCTGCAAATATATTAAAACCTGCACTCTCGCGCGGAGAAATTCAAGTTATAGGTGCAACAACTTTTAAAGAATATCGTAAATATATCGAAAAAGATGCCGCACTTGAGAGAAGATTCCAACAAATTAAAGTTTCGGAGCCTTCTGTTAAACAAACAGTAAGTCTTTTGATGGGGATAAAATCGTATTATGAGCAGTACCATAGAGTTAAAGTTCCCGATAGCTTGCTTAGGCGAATTGCATTTTTATCCGAGCGATATATAACCGAACGTTTTTTGCCAGATAAAGCTATAGATTTATTAGACGAATCGTGTGCTTGTTCTGCACTTGGCAATAAATATTTGGCTGAATATGATGCTGTTTGTAATAAAATAAAAAGCTTAAAAGCTAACAAGGAACAACTTTTGAGTGAAGCTGAGCTCAACAGCGAACTTTTGCAAAAAATTAAAGAAGAAATCACCAATCAAAGTTTATACCTTGAATCCATAAAAAATAAGGCCTTGGATATGCCTGTTACAGATGAAGATATCTCGAAGGTCATAGAACTTTGGACGGGTATTCCAGCAACAAAAATCAAAAAAGACGAATTCGAAAAACTTAAGAATTTAAAGTTGAATTTATCAAAAAAAATAAAAGGTCAAGACGAAGCTATACAGACGCTTTGTTCTGCAATAATGCGCAGTAGAACTGGCATAAATTTTAAAAATGCACCGCCTTCTTTTATTTTTGTGGGTTCAACAGGTGTTGGTAAAACTGCGCTTGTTAAATGCTTGGCAGAAGAAATGTTCGATAGTCCTGATAATTTAATAAGACTTGATATGTCTGAATACATGGAAAAACATGCAGTTTCTAAAATTATTGGCTCGCCTCCGGGTTATGTTGGTTATGATGAAGCTGGACAGATTACTGAAAAAGTCAGGCAAAATCCGTATTCTATAATATTATTTGACGAAATAGAAAAAGCACATCCTGATATTATGAATATTTTATTGCAAATTCTCGACGAAGGTAAAATAAACGATTCTCAGGGGCGCAACGTCAGTTTTGAAAATACTGTTATAGTTATGACTTCTAATGCCGGTAGTAATAAAAATATCGGTCCCTTGGGATTCGGTAAAAATGAATCAGAACTTACGGAAGAAAAAGCACGAAAAGCACTTTCGGAATTTTTACGACCAGAATTCTTAAGCAGGGTAGATAGCATAGTCGTATTTAGAAAATTGAGTAAGGATATATTAATTCAAATTGCAGAATTAAAATTAAACGAGTTAGTTTCTCATCTGAAGGAAAAAGGCATAAATTTGGTTTATGAAGACAGAGTTTCGAATTCTATAGTCTCAAAAATTGACAATATTGATAAAAACGGTGCACGCGGAATCGAAAAGTTAATTGGCAAAGAAATTATTGACAAACTTGCCGAAGTTATTATATCACGCAGTACTTTAAATCTAGACCAAATTTTACTTAAAAATGATTTAAGGTTTGAAATAAAAAATTGAATAAATTATACTTTTTAGGCATCGCAAAAGACCAGATACAAATAAGAGAAATAAGGTACAGGTTTTTCTTCGGCACCGACGGAGGGGGTATTTGGGTTTTATTATTTTATAATATTTCATCAGCATAGATTTTATTACTATACAACTTCAATAATATGTTTTTTGTAATGCAATAAAGAACGTCATTTTATTTAGTTAAATAAAGTTCTTATTAATGATAGCATTTCATCTTTGTATACCGAAAGAAAGTATCCTAGCATTTTAAAATAGCTTATATTTATATTGTGTTGTTTATAATAATATTTAACATATTTCCACATTTCAATGTAACTCTTAATTAATTTAACTAGAGATGTTGTGAACATCAAACTTGATGTATTCTGACGATAATTATAAAAGACATAGGGGATATGTATGATTTTTTTAGCTTGTGAATAAGCGCATAAATTAAATCCTTCGTCGTCAGTAATTCTTAAATTTGGGTCAAATCTTACATCATTGTCTACTATAAGGCTTCTTTTGTAAAGCTTATTCCATAAATATATACTTCCGCGGTGCTTTTTAGCTTCCCACCAATCATCATAAATTTTTAATTCATCAAACAGACAATCATTTCTTACAATTTTACTACCGTCATCTGAAAAATTTCTCCATCCAAAGCAAATTATATCAGCATCGTATTCTCTCATGTAATTATAAGCAATTTCATAGGCATTTGGCTCTATTTTATCGTCTTGATCTATAAAAGCTACATATTCGCCCTTTGCTAAATTAAGGCCATTCTGCCTTGCAACAGCTTCCCCTTGATTTTCTTGATTTAGAATAACTAATCTAGAATCTTTTTTTAAATATTCTTCTAAAATTTCAAGTGAGTTATCTTTTGAACCGTCATTTACACAAATAAGTTCAAGTTTATCATTAAGCGTACTGTTCAAAACACTTTCAACACTCTCTTTTAAATACTTTTCACCATTATAAACCGGCATTATAACACTAACTAAAATTTCGGAATAAACTGCTCTGGTTTGGTACCACATCTCACATGCAACTGGCATCACCGACACATCACGAAATCCTATTGCTAATGCAATGAGAACGATCAGAACACATTTTAAAAATTTTTGGATATTTAAAAGCAATTTAATCACATCCTAAGTTTTAAAAGTTATATTTTTATAGTATATAATATACTAAATTATTTTTGAATTGTAAATGCTAAATTTTAAAAAAAAACTAAATCCCGAAAATTTCTTTTATTTTTTTACTTTTTTTAAATTGATTAATATCTGATGTTTCGATAATTTTACCTGATTCTATAAGCGTATATTTTGTCACGTTTTTTTGAATTTGGATTAAATCATGTGAAACTAATATTACAGGCATATGGTATTCTTGACGCGTTTTGATTATTACAGAATAAAAAAGCTCAATCCCTTTTGTGTCAAGCGCAGATGACGGTTCGTCTAGTATCAATATATCCGGCACGGGTTCTAGAGCAAATGCCAATAAAACTCTTTGTAATTCTCCTCCCGAAAGATTTGCAATAGGCTTATTTATTAAATAATCTATATTAAATTTTTCTAAAATATCATGTATTTTTTTTGAAATATTATTATTTATTTTCAGCCAAATAGGAATTTTACTCATATTAGAAGCAAAAAATTCCAAGACTGTGAGCGGCGTATTTTTTTCAAAATTTAATTTTTGCGGCACGTATCCGATTTTTGGCGTTCTAATTTTTTTGCCTTGAGAATTAAAAAAAGATATATTTCCAGAATATGGCACGCGATTTAATATAGCTTTTAAAAGCGTAGTTTTGCCGGAACCGTTCCTGCCTATCAGTGCCAAAATTTCACCGTGATTTACTTGCAAAGAAATATTATTTAATAATATTTGATTATTATGTTTTACAAAAATATTTTTAATTTTAACGCTACAATTGCATTTTTTAATATTTTGCATTTGATAATGCCTCATAAAGTTTTTCTATATTTTCATTTATTTTGTAAATATATAAATCATCTGAATTGGTTATTAAACTAAGTTTTAATTCTCTTGTGCCACTTGCATTTATTAAATCTAGATGTTTTTTATTTTGATTGGAAACCAAATAAAAATCAAATTTATTTTTTCTTATTTTTTCTATAGCCGCATTCATATTTTTAGCCGAAATTGTTTCTTCATGCATGTGATTATCAAACAAATGAATAGGAATTAAACCAAGTTCTAAAAGCATGTAATCAAATTCGTCAGAGAAAACTGCTACTTTTTTCCCTTTGAATTTTTCAAAATTCTTTTTATTTTTATTTAAATTATTATTTAATTCATAAATATAATTTTTAGTATTTTTATTTATAATCTTAATTTTATTACTGAAAATATTTTTTAAAAATTCTGAAATATTTTCTATTTGTTTAATATAATTTGCAAAAGACATCCAAATATATAAATTATCACGTTCGTTATTTTTTAAAATATTAATATCTTTACTGGAGTCAAATAAATTTATATTTTTTTTATCTTTAATTAAATTATTAATAAACGATTCGAATGATATATTATTAATTATAATAACTCTTGCACGTTCGATATCTGAGACTTGACTTGCCGTCAAAGAAAAATCGTGAAAACATACGTGATTTTGCATATAATTATTGCTTATTTCTTTGATTTCGACATCAGAAATCCCATCCAAAATTTTATTCAAAGCCAGAGTAATTGGCCTAATAGTCGATAAAATTAAAATTTTATTTGATTTATTAGTATTAATTTTATAAATAATTATTCCAAAAGAAAAAAATATTAATAAAACCAGCCAAAACCATATTGACTTAAAAAAATTAAATTTAAGCATATTCAAAAAACCTTTTTTACATGTATTTTTGTCGATTTTATCATTCTCCGGCGTTGCCGGAGAAATGCCGTTTCTATATGTATTTTCATCGCATTTAAATCTCCCGGCGTTGCCGAAGAAATGCCAGGTAAATCATACAAGCACATTTTTTGGCAACACGAAATAGCGGAATCTATTATGCTAGGAATATTTCGGGCGGTTATGCAAAATTTAGTAAGCTTTTGCAAAATAAACATAATTTTTAGCTTTTTTGCTGCAAATAGGGCAAACGCAATTATTTTCAATTTTTTTGTCAAACGGAATACATCTTGTAGTAAAAGCATATTTTTGTTTGATATTATCTTCGCATTCTGAATCTTCACAAAACGGCATTTTTATAAAGCCTTTGAAATTCTCGAAATCTTTTTCGGATTCAAAAATTTTTATTTTATTATCACGATTTATCAAAGCTGTTTTATACATATTTTGTTTAATCTTTAAAATTAATTTTTCAATAATTTCAGATAAATCTTCAAATCTACACGTTATTTTTTCATGATTATCACGTCTGACTAAAACGCACTGATTATTTTCGATATCACGTGGACCTATTTCGATTCTGATTGGCACGCCTTTCATCTCATAATTCGCAAATTTCCAGCCGGGAGTCTGTTCAGATTCATCTATTATGCATCTTAATTTTAACTTATTTTTAATTATATTAAAAATTTTATGAGATTTTTCTATAACTAACTTGTTTTTTAAATTTATTGGAATAATTATAACTTGAATCGGCGCAATATCCGGCGGCAAAACAAGCCCGTCATCATCACCGTGTGTCATAATAATCGAGGCAATAACTCTGGTTGATAATCCCCAAGAAGTCTGATGTACAAGTTCTTCTTTGTTATTTTTATTACTAAATTTAATATCAAAAGCTTTTGAAAAATTATTTCCGAAATAATGACTCGTTGCTGACTGCAATGCTTTTCCGTCTTTCATTATGCATTCGACTGTATATGTAATCTCGGCGCCCGCAAACTTTTCAGATTCTGTTTTTTGTCCCAAAATAACTGGAATACATAAAATATTTTCAAAAAAATTTTTATACAAATTAAGTATTTTTAACGTAAAATTTTTAGCTTCTTGAGAATTTTCATGAATTGTATGACCTTCTTGCCAATGGAACTCGACAGAACGTAAAAACGGCCGCGAAGTCTTTTCCCATCGTACGACTGAGCACCATTGATTATATAATTTTGGCAAATCGCGCCAAGAATTTACTATTTTTTGAAAATGCGAACAAAATAAGACTTCCGAAGTAGGCCTTACGCATAATTTTTCTGATAATTCTTCGCTGCCGCCCAAAGTAACCCAAGCGACTTCTGGAGCAAAGCCTTTTATATGATCTTTTTCTTTCTGTAACAAACTTTCGGGAATAAAAATCGGCATCGAGACATTTTCGACCCCTAAATTTTTAAATTCTTTGTCAAGAATACTTACTATATTTTCCCAGATTGCATACCCGTAGGGTCTTAATATATTACAGCCTCTTACGGTTGAATAATCAATAAGTTCGGCTTTAATTACAACGTCTGTATACCATTTGCTAAAATCTTCCAAAATCGAAGTTATATTTTTTACTAGTCTACCCATAACTATACCACCAAATATATTTTCAAGCCTCAACTTCTCTCCGGCGTTGCCGGAGAGAAAAAATTTTACTAGAATCTTCCAAAATCAAAGCCATATTTTTTACTAATTCACCCATCAAAACAGCCCTTTTATGTCCAAGCCGCTTGTTGCCGAATTTGAAATTCTTTCTTTTTCGTCAATTGCTTTGCCTAAAGCCTCGTTTGACGCAACTTGAACCAAATCTTCAATTGCCTCTAATTCCCTCGAAAGTTCCGATGAAATAGAAATTTTTACGATTCTTAACTTGCCATTTACTATGACTTTAACTTTTTCGCCGCCGGCAGTACCTTCATACTCCTTTTCTTCGATGCTTGAAAGTCTGTTTTGCATTTCTTTCATTTTTTCGGCCATTTTGGCCAAAGATTTTTTACTGTTTTTTGGTAAATTAAGCCCTAAAGGCATAATAAAATCACTCCTAATTTATTTTAATATTTACCCCAAATTGATTCGCTTTTTCAATTAACAAATCAATTTTAGAATTTCCGGAATCTAGATTTTCAGATTCTATTTCAGAAATTTCAGATTCTAACCTACATATTTTATAAGCTTTTCCCGAAATTTTTTCAACTATCCGGCTGATTTCCGAATAAAATTTTTTCACCATACCAAAAATAATATTATTTGTATCTATAAATAAATTATTATTTTTAACATAAGCATTAGAATTACTAAGCATTTGAAAAAGTGAATTCGAAACCTGACTTTTTATTTCTTCCAGAACATCTTTCCAGCAGTTCAAAATTAAAAAATTGTTTATTTCTTTTTTTTGTTTATTTTCTTCAAGTTTTTTAGGTGCTATTTTAATATTTGGCTTATTAGACTTATTTTGAGACTGAAAAATTAAATCAGATTTGTTCTCTCCTGCGTCGCTAGAGAGAATATCTTTGATTTCTGATTTATTATTTAATTTATTAAAAATTTCTATAATAGCGATTTCAAATTCTGCACGTTGATTGCTAGATTTTGACATTTGTGAATAACACTCTTCTAAAATTTTAAAACATGATATAGCTTTATCAAGACTAATATTTTTACTTAATTCTAAAATAATATTTTTATTATTTATCGAATTTTCTAAAAAATCACCAGACGCATGAAAAAAAATAATATCATGAAAAAAATTTATAATATTTTCGCACTCTCGAGCCAAATTTTTACCTTGATAAAATAAATTTTCGATTATTTCGACAGATTTTTTTAAATCAGAATTTACTATATTTTCGATTAAATTTTCAATATATTCTGATCCGGATATCCCCAAAACTTCGTTTATTTTATTTTTATCGATTTTTTCGTAATTAGAGCATTGATCAAGTATAGAAAGCGCATCGCGCATCGCGCCGTCAGAATTTCTGGCAATTAAATCAATAGCTTCACTATTTATATTTATATTTTCTTTTTCAGAAATAAATTTGAGCCTATCAGAAATTATATTATTTGAAATTCTATGAAAATCGAATTTTTGGCAGCGCGAAACTATAGTCTTTGGAATTTTATTAAATTCAGTCGTAGCAAGAATAAAAATTACATTTTTTTGGGGCTCTTCAAGAGTTCTCAAAAATGCATTAAAAGCTCCTGAAGAAAGCATATGAAACTCGTCGACTATATAAACTTTGAATTTTAATTCAGAAGAAACAAAATTAGATTCTTCACGTATAGTTCTTATGTTTTCGACTCCATTATTGCTGGCTGCATCGATTTCATACACATCTATTACGTTACTGTTTTCGATTTTTCGACAATTTTCGCATTTCAAACACGGATTACCGTTATTATTTTTCAAGCAATTTACAGCTTTTGCAAAAATTTTTGCACAAGAAGTCTTACCTGTTCCGCGAACGCCGCAAAACATCAAAGCATGAGGAATTTTTTTTGAAATAATTTGATTTTTTAAAATATCAGTTACGTTTTTTTGCCCTACGACTTCGTCAAAAATTTTAGGGCGCCATTTACGATAAAGTACTTTGTAAGAATCTTCTTGCATAACAAAACTCCGAATTTTCTCTAAACAATCTGTGAACTAAATTATATAGCAGAAACACCTGAAAAAGAAATAAACATCTTTATCAGTACCATCGAACGATATGTTGTTCTCTGGGGAGTATACGTTATTAATACTATAACAAATGATTCGTGCCCTGCGGTACGCTGTAAAATCAACACCCGATAATCACACTTAATGCTGCTTGGTTTCCCACCTGACATGTTTCATGTTACATCGCTATTGCTTGCAGCGCACCACAGAGCACAAACATTTCTTGATTTTATAAATTATATTTCCAAAAGTCAAGCCAAAATACTTGATTTAAACAAAAAATATTTAAAATTCTTCTCCGAAAACGCCGGAGAGGCGATTCAACTGATTTTTTCAACATCGATTACTAATTTTGAAAGGGCTTTGTTAAAAAAGCTAGATATTTTCTCCGGCGCCTCCGGAGAAATTGGTTTAACTCTTTTATATTATATTTATCATTGGAATAATGTTCTATTAATTTATCGTTTCTATTCATTTTGGCAATGCTTTCAAAATAAATCTATTGACAAATTTTTTTAAATGTTGTATAATTCAAAAACATGCTAGTTTTTTAGCTTAAGCACACATATTTTTAAATTAATGAGCTGATTTTCATGGCAAAATTCGGTAAAGGTAAAATTGCATTGTTTCTCGCTTGCGTATCAGTTTTTGGTGGAAAAAATTCTTTGGAGGCTGTAAATCCCGGTTCAGTAGGGGGGGCAGTAACTTATTCTAAAAAAATGAGCAGTTTAACCAGAGGTTTAACTATTGGTGGCTTAGTTTTGGGTGCTAGTTCATTAGGTTATGAAGTTTTAGGCGATACGATTATTGATAAAGCCCCTACATTTTTAAAACTCATAAGGGGTAAAAATCAGGAAAAAACCGAGAAAAAACCTGGTGATAAAACTAAAAAAAATTTTGGACCGTATTATGAACAAAATTGGCAAAAAATAAAAGCACTTAATACTGATGGCAACAAAGAATCTAATGATCTTATAGAGGCGTGCCAGAAATTTGTTGAATTGACCAATGAAAAAGAATGGCTTGGTATGGTTATAAAAATAGGTTATAATAGCGGCCGCGGTTATCTTAGTCCCGAATACCTACAGGCTGACACCGGAGATTTTTTGAAATTGAATAGTAAAGTTAAAAATCAGTTTAAAAACCAACATGAGAATACTGTTGAAAAATGTATTAATTTCTTGCGTGGTAATAGTGAAATTACTTATGGTTGTAACCTTAATCAAGACCAACTTGAGATTAAACTTTCTAATTAGTCCTGAACACTATTTCTATTTTAGTTTAATTAATTTAGAAGATGGTAGTGTCTTTTTAAGGTTAGACATGTTAAATTTATCACCATTATTTTTAGTATTTTTTTTGATAAAAAAAGGTAATGCTAAAAAGTAGAAAATATTTAATAATTTATTACAAAAGGTTATGTATAGCCATAATTTAAAATTTCTCTACGAATACATCGGAGAGAATGTCAGTTTGATTTATTTTTTATAGAGATTCATATTTATCAAGCTTAATTTTGCCTTTTTTGTATTCTTTTAATAATCATACTAAATAACATTAACATTAATCCGAATCCGCTTATTCCAAATGAAATATTTGATAGATTCGTCATTCCCATTTTGCCTAAAAATACTGCAACAAATGTAAAAAAAACATCGATTAATAATGATATGTCTTCAATTATTTCTGCTTTATAGCCTTTTTTCTCTTTTTCCTGCATTCCATATCACCTCCTATTAAAATAATGATTTATTAACAAAGATGTAATTACAACCTCCACACCTATTTGACGCCGTCTAAGCAATATTTTTTCAATCACCTCCTAATGTTGCTTAATCTTACAGATTATATTTCTTAAAGTCAATATATGAAAATAATTTTACATAAATTTATTATTTCATCCACTTTTAGCAATGCCAGAAGTCTTTAATGTTTTACAATTTATTTACTAAGATAATTATAAATTATACACGATAAAAATCCTATGATTCCTGCAACTATTAAATTTTTAATTCCCCATAAGCTTGGCAAAACCAGAGAAAATAAATCGCCGTAAAACATAAAAATAAATATAAAACTTAAAGTTAGAAAAATAAATATAAACGCTCTGAAAAAATTGAGCGGCCGGCATATTTTCCAAAGTAACTGAAAGCCTATTATGGCAGTCGTTGCAACGGATATGCTCGAATATATTTCTTGCAGAATATTAAACGAAGATTTTGCCAAAAAACAAAGAATTATATTTATGCATATTGCAATCGCCGCTGGAACCGAAACTTTTATTATATTTGAAAATAACGATTTTTTTATTTCCGAAGCATTAGGTTCAAGCGCCAATAAAAATGATGGAATTCCGACTGTGAGCGAACTTATCAAACTCATTTGGATTGGTGTAAACGGATACGGAATAGAAAAAAATACTAAAAGTACTGTTAAAATTGCTGAATATATAGTCTTTACTAAAAATAAACTCGAAGTTGTTTGAATATTATTAATCGCACGCCGGCCTTCAAAAACAGCGTCTTTTATAGCCGAAAAATTCGAATTCATGAGTATCAAATGTGAAATTTCTCTTGCCGCGCTGCTACCCGAAGCCATTGCTACTGAACAATCGGCTTCTTTTAAAGCTAAAATATCATTAACGCCGTCGCCGATCATAGCGACACGTTTGCCTTTTGCTTTCATGGCCATAATTATTTCGCGCTTTTTTTCAGGAGTCACACGCGCAAATATCGAATATTTAGAAACAGCTTTGAAAACATCTGATTTTTTTTCAATTTTGCTTGCGTCAATTGCTTTATCATAATTTTTAATTCCAACAGTTTTTGCTACTTTCGAGATTGTATCGGCATTATCGCCGGAGATAATTTTAACATCTACGTTATTATCTTCAAAATAGTCGATAGTTTCTATTGCATCTTTGCGAATTTTATCACTCAGAATAACTATTCCCAAAAGATTTACGTCACTTGGCATATCATCTTTTGTAACTTCGAATTTTGAAAATGCTACCGAAAGAACTCTGTAATCAGAATATTTTGAAATTAATTTTTCTAGTTTATAAAAATTATTTTTGAAAATAAATTCTGCAGAGCCCATTATAAAACTGCCGATATTTTTTACAAAAACCGACGAAAACTTTCGGTGTGAAGCAAACGGAACCACAGAACTTATTTTATATTCGCATCTTTTTGTGCCGAATTTGTTTTTTATTGCATAAAAAGTATCATTGCCCGATTCAAACGCCGAAGAAAGAATTTCAAGTGCATTCAATAATTTAGCATCGCCAAAGTCGCCGATTTTTATATTATCTGACAATAAATTTTTATAAGAAACCGTGCCTTTTATCTCAAATTTGCCTTCGGTTATAGTCCCAGTTTTGTCTAAACAAAGTGTGTCGATGCGCGCTAAAGATTCGACGGAATAAACGTCTTTAGCTAAAATCTTTTTTTTGGCAAGCCGTGTAGCGCCCAAAGCCAAAACGGAACTTGTGAGAAGCGCCAGTCCCTCTGGGATCATACCTATAAGTGCTGCACTAGTTGCAAGAGCTGCTGTAGAATAATCATAATTGCTGCTTTTCATTTGACTCAAAAAAAAAGGAATTCCTACCGGAACAATAATAAAAGAAACTAGTTTTATAATTTTCTGAACAGCCAACATAATTTCTGATTTTGCTGAATGAATATTTTTTAAACCACGTGAAATTTTTGCAGAATAAGTATTTTTACCTACTTTATCAGCAATTGCTACCACCCTGCCACTGACTATAAAACTCCCCGAAAGCAAAGAATCTCCGGTTTTTTTCGTTATTAAATCAGCTTCCCCGGTCAAAAGCGATTCGTTAACTTCGCAAATCCCATCGCCTATAATACAATCTACTACTACTTGATCTCCGGCTTTTAAAATAATTACATCGTCTTTTACGATTTCGTTTGGGTTTATATTTATTTCTTGAGAATTTCTTATAACAGTACTGTTCGAAGACGAGATAAGCTTTAATTTTTGAGTAGCAGCACTGGCTCTTAATTCTTGAATTAAACTTATTAAAGAATTACTTAAAACAATAAACATGAACATAAGATTTTTAAAAGAGCCGGTAAAAATTATCATTATTGCCAAAACAAAGTTTATAAAGTTAAAAAGCGTAAAAAAATTTTTTTTAAAAATCTCCGAAGCCGGCTTAGGTTTTACGGAACTATCAATATTTTTTTGTCCTTTTTTTGCGCGATTCAGCACTTCATTAAAACTTAGGCCGGATTTTAACCTGAAATTCGTCTTCTTTTCTTTTAAAATAATATTCAAAATCTCTCCGATCAAATTAAGTTTCGTACTATTTTACTCTTATTGTTCTAAATAAACAATAGGTGATATTGCTAAAGCGGGTAGATAATAATAATTCATAAAAGGTTATATCCATGTATGAATAGACTTCTTTCGAAACTGGTAAAAAATGTTTTCTCCGGCAACGTCGGAGGAAATATTGATCTTCTTTTAGCAATACCCTGAAACTTGATATATATAAGTTTTCCTGACAAAAATTCAAAAATAATTATTTTTTTATCAAAATGCATTTTCAATATGATCGATTTTATATCTGTATTTAAAAATTATTACTTCGATAACATCAATTCTGGGTTGTTTTTTTGGTACATTTTCAGATAAATAAATTTCTACAGTTTTTAAAAATTTTTGTTGTTTAATATAATTTACTCTTT
The DNA here is from genome assembly GCA_946535695.1 of uncultured Clostridia bacterium. Lineage (GTDB taxonomy): Bacteria > Bacillota > Clostridia > Oscillospirales > Acutalibacteraceae > Improbicoccus. Next base: position 16,224 of record CAMNDS010000005.1, read on the forward strand.
CAGATAAATTTGAATAACTCAAATAAAATTTTGACTTAACTTCTACAAAAATGATATAATTTTTATCTTCACAAATTATATCTATTTCGCCAAATCTACTGTAATAATTTTGCTTGATTATGCTAAATTTTTTGCTTAATAAATAATTTTTTGCAATTTCTTCTCCTTTTTTACCGATATTCATATCAAAATTTTTGTTAAAAATGATTTTCTGTGATAAATACAAGGCCCAAATTTTTTTATTGCATTGATATGTTTGTAAGTTCCATATCCTTTGTTATTAATAAAATCATATTGTGAGAATTCATCATGCAAATTGCACATAAATTTATCCCTTAACACTTTAGCAATAATTGAAGCACAAGCAATTGAATACGAAATCGAATCTCCTTTTATTATATTTTTACATTTAATACCAAAATTAGGCGTAAACTTACCATCTACCAAGATTAAATCAGGTTTTAAGCTTAAATTTTCAATTGCTCTAGTCATAGCTAATTTTGTAGCATTTAAAATATTAATTTTATCAATTTCTTCTACGGATGAAATACCGATTGAGTAAATTATGTTGTTATTTTGCAAAATTTTAAAAATATTTTCCCGTTTTTTGGACGACAATTTTTTTGAATCATTAACTTGTTCGATTTCAAAACTGGGGAAAATAACTGCTGAAGCATAAACCGGACCTGCCAAAGGTCCACGTCCAACCTCGTCAACACCGCACAAACTTAATATTTTTTTATTTTTAATAATCTCAATATCGAATTGATATAACTTATTAATTGGGTACCTCCAAGCTTATCTTTCCTAATTTACCTTTTTGAAAATTTTTTAAAAACAAAACAGACGCACGTTCAAAATTAATCTCGTTGCCTTTGGATACACATCCGTTTGACAATGCAAAATTGCGCAAGATTTCTTCCGGTGATTCTTTATTAATTAAATCAGAGATTAAATTTAACACAATTTCTTCTGTATTTAAAATTTCAGATTTTATAAGTCCAAGATACGAAATTTTTTTTGCAGAATCAAAATCAATTCTAGGTGACAAAATCCCAGGAGTATCACAAATTTCTAAATTTTTAAAAGATACCCAATTTAAATTTCGCGTAACCCCAGCTTTGTTTTCAACTTTTAATTTTTTATTGCCTAAAAGTCTGTTTATAAAACAAGACTTACCAACATTTGGGGCTCCAAGTACCGCACATTTAATTTTACCAAATTTTTTTTTAATACCAAGCTTATTAACTAGACTATTTACGCATGCTTTTGGATTTGAATTTTTATTTGATTTCATCGCTAAAATATTAATACCTCTAAAATAAGTAATCCATTTATTGGTGATTACTTCGTCTGCAAGGTCGGATTTATTTAAAACTATAACTCTAGGCTTAAAATTAACTATTTTTTCAAAATTATCTCCACGAGAACTTATCGGAGCTCTAGCATCAACAATTTCGAAAAAAAAATCAATAAATTTTACTATTTCTTTGAGATTTCTTATCGATTTTGCCATATGCCCTGGGAACCAATTAATACTGCATTGAATATTCATATAGCGCCTAAGTTTTTGGCCTTAAATTAATATTTAGCACTTTCGAGCTTACCAATCCTATTAAACGGAAAATAACGGAAAAATGCTCGACCTACTACTTTATCTATCGGCACTAACCCTACATAATTCGACCTACTGTCGGATGAATGATTTCTATTATCTCCCATAACAAAAATATAACCTTCAGGAACAACTTCTGGAATTGGAGCAGGATCAATATCAGGTCCGAATTCCGATTCGTTTATATAATACTCATTAAGTTTTTTACCATTGACATAAACAGACGAAGTTTCAAAATCTATATAAAGTTTATCGCCGGGAAGAGCTATAATTCGTTTTATTATTGACTCTTTAAGTTTGCCATACTTTGAAATAACTACAACATCCCCACGAGCGGGCTGGTAATTATACTGCCAAACAACAACTTTATTGCCGTTTTGTAGCGTATTTAGCATTGAATTGCCTTCAACTGTAAAAATACGAAATACGAACACAAGTACGAAAACTATAAATATAAATGATTGCGCAGCAACCTCTGCGGACTCAAATAGAAAGTTAGATAATTCATTACCTTCAACCGAAAATTTATTATTATTTTCATTACAGTTTTTATTATCACTTTCCATGCATATCACCTCGCAAATAATACTACTGACAAAATCTTAATTCCTAATTTTAACCTTAGAAGCTTTTCCAACCCTATCCCTTAAATAGTAAAGCTTTGCGCGTCTTACTTTTCCCTTAGTGTCAACTTCAATTCCCTCAATGTTTGGGCAATTAATTGGGAATACACGCTCAACAGCAACACCGCTTGAAATTTTTCTGACTGTAAACGTTTTTGAAACGCCGGAGCCCTTCATTGCGATAACAACTCCTTTAAACAACTGAATTCTTGTTTTGCCACCTTCTTTAATCCTAACCTTTATACTAACGGTATCACCCACATTAAATTCCGGGCGACCTTCAACAATAGAATCTTTTTCTACGATATCCATCAAACTATTCATAAAAACCTCTCAAATCTATAATACATCTCTCCAGCAACACCGGAGAGAATTCAAAATATACCGGCATTCATAACTTTCTTTAATTTCTCAGCTTTGTAAAGAAATACCCCGAAACTTTTTTCATTATATCACACCAGTAAAAAATATGCAATACTTATTCGGTAAAAAATTTTTTTTGTTTGAAGTTTTCCAAAATTTTTTTTTTCGTTATCACATTATCTTT
>CAMNDS010000006.1 GCA_946535695.1 uncultured Clostridia bacterium
AATTTTTTCATGATGTTTTTTAGTATGTCAATATTTTGGGCAATTTCAACGGCTATGATTAATTCTATTTTGGCAAGTGATATTCCTTATATTGCAGAATTTTTATTAAAACCGCTAAAGTTTTTTAAAGTCAATATTTCGGAAATTTCTATAATAATTACACTTGCTATGCGGTTTATTCCTGTTGTTTTGGAGGAAATAAACAAAGTAGTGACTGCTCAGGAATCTCGCGGTGCAAGCATTAGAAAAGGTTCTATATTTAAAAGGATAAAATTTATTTTCCCAATTTTTGTGCCAGTATTTGCTTCGTGTTTTAGAAAAGCGATAAATGTTGCTACTGCCATGGAATGTAGATGTTATGGCGCACCGTTTGAAAGAACTAAACTAAAAAAAAATGAAATAACAAAAATTGATGTAATGGCAATATTTATAGTTGTTTTTGTCATTTTTGGAGTGATTTTTTGCAATACAATCAAAATTTTTTAGTTATCTTAAGATTTTTAGGTACAAATTATCACGGTTGGCAAATTCAAAAAAATGCTTTGAGTATCCAGGAAGTTTTTCAAAACGCTCTTTTTAAAGTAATAAAACATAAAACTGATTTAAAATCTTGCTCAAGAACAGATTCCGGCGTGCATGCCAATAAATTCTGTGTGAATTTTAAAACTAATATTTTACTTAAACCTAAAAATTTGATTCTCGCCATAAATCGATTTTTACCAAATGATGTAAGAGTGATTGATTGCATAAAAGTTCCGGAGGATTTTCATGCAAGATATTCGTGCACAAAAAAAGAATATATTTATAAAATTTATAATAATAAAATTCTAGACCCGTTTATGTACGGTCGGAGTTTTCATTTTTGGTATCCTATAAATTTAGATTTAATTAACAATATTTGCAAAATTTTTCTGGGTTATCATGATTTTAGTGCATTTTGTTCTTTAGATAATCGCAGAAAACATAATATGTGTAGAAATATTAATTATTTCGCTGCCGAAATAAATAAAAATAACAAAAATATTATAGAATTTAAAATTCAAGCAGATGGGTTTTTATATAACATGGTAAGAATTATAATCGGTACGCTTTTGAAAGCGAATTATAAAAACATGAATTGTTTTGACGTAAAAAATATTTTAAAATCTAAAAACCGAGCTCTTGCAGGCGACACTCTACCTGCCTGCGGGCTTTATCTTAATCGGATTTTTTACGGAGAATTAATTATATGAAAATAAATAAAATTTTAATTATTTGTAGTTTAATAATTATTATTTTAAGTTTTTTATCAGTTTTTGTATTTTTAAACTCAAAAGTTGTAAAAACAAATAATTTTAATAATTTTTTCGAAGATACAATTAACCGTATAACTAAACATAAAAATTCAATAATTGAATCTGATGAAGTTACCCCAAATAATTTTATAAATTTTGGAAGCGATATTGCAGTAATTAGTAAATCAAAATTCATGATTTTATCGCCGATTTTGCAAAAATTACTAGAAATAAATCATAATTTTAGTTTTCCGGTTGTAAAAAATTCAGATTTTAAAGCACTAATTTTCGATGCTGACGGCAAAGATTACATAATTACAAATAAGTCAACAATTTTAAATAAAAATAGTATTGAAAATAAAATTATAACAGGAAAAATTTCTGATGGAGAAAATTTGGTCTTGATTACAGAAGCTGATAAATATTGCTGCGAAATGAGAGTTTTATCCATAAATAATAGAGATATTTACAGATACTGCTTTGCTCAAATGTACGTCAAAGATGTAGCGATTAATGATTCGGGCGACAAAGTAGCGATTTGCGGGTTAAAATCTGAGGAAGGAAAAACAAAATCAGTTATTCAAGTTTTTGATTTTAAACACGAAAAACCGATTTTTTCAAAAGATTTTGAAAATAATATTTTTTCGTTTATTGAATTTTTTGATGATAATAATTTTGCAGCAATCGGAGATAATTTAGCAATAAATGTACGAAATTTAGGTAAAAATATTCAAGAATTTGATTATAACGGAAAAACTTTATGTTTGCATAGTTTTAACAAAAAATCAGGTATAGCACTTAGTTTTTCTCCCACTAATGATGAGCGAAATCAATATATTATAATTTTAAATAAAAATAATAATAAGACTACAAAGATCGAAACAGACAAAAGATTAAAATCCATAGAATTATATAATAATTTCTTTAATAATAAAATCCTGGCAACTTCAGAATCTCAAATTTTTGTTTTAAAACCAAATAGGAAAATCTTGCGCAAGAAAAAAATTCCTGTAAGCTCAAAAAAAGCTCTTTTAGCTTCAAGATTAAAAGCATATGTACTTGGTAATGGTGAAATTTCAACAATAAAAATTTAAGTTTATTGGATTCGAAGTCTTGACAAAATGAAATTAATAATTACAATAGTAAGAAGCATGTGAAAGCATGAGATAAAATAATTTTTTTTGGGAGGAAATTTCATGAGTAGATCAAATAAAAACAAAAAGAAAGTCGCAATTGCGTTAATGAGTACATTATTTTGTGCTGGAAACGGCAACAGAAATAATATTTCGGCAATGAATACGATTGAAAATAAAGCTCAAAGTCCGCAAACCATTGTGGCAGTAGGTGGGCAGCTTTAAATAATAAAAATACGAAAATTTCAAATACGGTAAAGGTTTTACTAGCTTTTTTTGGAAGTGCAGCTGTTATTATCCCTACGGCTATAGTAATTTCAAAGTGTTTTGGTAAAAATAGCGGCGAAGATAAAGACAAAAAAATTAACGAACAGAAAATTGATAAAAAAAATATTAAAAACGATTTGGAAGATACAAGCAAAAAAGATATTTTAGAAAATAAAAATAAAAAAGTAACTATCAAGGAAGGTAAAGACAAAAAAATTAACGAGCATGAAATTAATAAAAAAAATATTAAAAACGATTTGGGAAATGCAAGCGAAAAAGTAGCTGTCGATGTTGAAAAAAGCAAATTAAATAATAAAGAAACTAAAAAGAAAAATAATCTGCAGAGAATAAACCAATGCTGGGAAAATTGGCAATGTAAAAGTAATGATATAGATAACAGGCTGAAAGTTTTTTTTGTCACTAAGGAAGAAAAAATTAGTGAAGTTATGTCAAAAATAGGTCAAAAAGTTGCGGATTATCAAAACAGCGGATTACTTGATAAAATCGAAGATATATATGACCAAGATAAAAACACATGTTATTATGGGAAATCACTTAGTAACGGCAAAAATTTATATTCTGATAAATTACAAAAATTAGCTGATATTTTTTCTGGTGCATCTGAGCCGAGTGAAATTGAATGTGATTTTTACTTAGACGGCGAAAAGAAATATTGGACGCTAGATTTTAAACACCAAGATGGTGAAAAATATAAATTAGAATTGAAACGTAAAGAAAACGATAAAATAACTCTAAAGTATACTATAGACAAAATAGCAATTACGATAAAATTCCCATTTAATTGGTTATATGAATAGAAAAATTTCCTGTAAATCCAAAAAAGGCTCTTTTAGCTTCAAGATTAAAAGCATATATCTCAGTAGTGGTGAAATCTAAATTAAAAAAATACGAAGTCATTGATAAAAATTAATAAAAATAAAGTATTATTATCAAGAAAAATTTAAACTTATTAAAATTTCGCCTGGCATTTGACCGCCAAATACAAAATTTAAATCTATCGAAGAATTAATTTTAACTTCAGACGGTAAACTCTCTGCAATATAAGCTAATTCTGAAGGGTAATAAACATCAATTGATTCGCAATTATTGTTAGCAAATTTTGCAAGCACCTGTTTGACGGACTCAAAATGATTTTTTGATACTAAAATTAATTTACCATCTAAGAGTGCTATGCTATCGCATTTTTTAATTTTAAATCCGCCAAATTCTGCATCACGCGCAGCATGGGTAATTACAGCAGTTTTAACTTTAGACATTGCTTCGTTCATTTCTTTAAAATTATCTTCTTCGGAGTAACTTTCGCAAAATGCAATCGCAGCAGCTATACCTTGGGGAATAAATCTTGACGGAATTATCACGAGTTTTCGGTTTTTCACAAGTTTTTTAGCTTGCTCTGCAGCCATTAAAATATTTTTATTGTTCGGAAAAATAAAAACAGTCTTTGCAGGAACTCTTTTTGCTGCATTAGCAATTTGCTCAGCGCTGGGATTTAAAGTTTGACCGCCTTCGAGTACCTCATCACAGCCTAAGCTTTTAAAAAGCTCGATAATGCCCTTGCCAGTAGCAATTGCAAGCATACCTAAAGCTTTTTCGGGTTTGATTTCCTCTTGAGTATCATTTTCGTTATTATCACTCAATTTATTAATAATTTGCTTATTTTGCTCTTCGAGATTATCGATTTTGACGTTTATTAATTTTCCGTACGTGAGCGCGCAACTTAAAACTTTATCAGGATTATTACTATGTACATGAGTTTTTATGACTTCATCATCGTGCATGACAATTACGCAATCGCCGATTTTTTGCAGATTCTTTCTTAAAACTTCAGGATTAAAATTACAGTTTACGAATTTTGAAACTATAAATTCAGTACAATAAGTAAATCTTATGTCGTCGTCGAATTTTCGTGTTTCTTGTTTGAACTTATTATCATCGGCAAAAGATAAAGAATTAATATCGCGCGAAACTATTACACCATCACGAAAGTAAGAAAGCATGCCTTCAAAAATCAAACAAAGCCCCTTACCTCCGGCGTCAACCATTCCTGCCTTTTTTAAAACCGGCAATAAATTTGGTGTATCAGCCAAAGCTTCGCGAGCACCTTTACATATTTCTTCCATAACAGTTACAAAATTATTCCCTTTTTCAACAGCACCGCGACCTTTTTCGGCAGCAACTCGCGCAACCGTCAGCATAGTACCTTCAGTAGGCTTAGAAACAGCTTTGTAAGCGTTATCAACACCTATTTCGAGCGAAGTTACAAGATCATTTGCAACAATCTCAGAGCGATTTTTAAGATGCTTTGCAAACCCTTTGAGTAAAAGCGATAAAATAACACCGGAATTCCCTCTTGAAGATCTTAAAGCAGCATAAGAAACTGCGTCGGCAATCTCCGAGACCGATGCAGTCTTTCTGAGTTTTTCAATATTCTCTACGACCCCCATTATAGTCAAACACATATTGGTACCGGTATCGCCATCCGGTACGGGAAAAATATTTAATTCGTTAATATGATTTTGATGTTTAAATATATTATTTGCGCCTGAAACTATAGAATCTCTAAAATCTTTTGCATTAATCATTTTTGCCTCTTAATTTTTAAATGTCGTATTCCCATCTGTATCCATATTTAAATTTAAACAACTAAAAAGGCCTTTACCAATTTCAATTTTACCTCCCGACATACCTAAATCATCATCCTGCAGAGACGAATTTTCATCATTATTACCAAAATAATTAAATACTAACAACAATTTTCTAAGTTCACCATCAGAAAATCTTATATCATTGCTTTCAAGATAATTTTTAAGTTCTTCTATTTTTTTAAACGACAAGAGTTTTTTCAAAACATTCTTATTTTTTTGAATAAGCTTAGTTAATTTTTCTTCATTTTCGCTATTTTCTCTCATAATTCTATTCCTCTACTTTTATAGCATTAACGGGACAAGATTCGACACACTGCTTAATTTCTGGTTCTAAATTGCCAAACTTATCTGTTTTAGTTTCCGACTTTCCGGAATTATCCATTTTAAAAGCTTCCGGGCATAAACTGACGCATAAACCGCATCCGATACAGCTCTCACTTTCAACATAAACTTTCAAAACTATCACTCCAATTACAAAATTTAAAAACTAGTGACTAATGATATCATATCAAATAATTTTTTGCAAGAAAAAGTCAAAAACGGGCATTAATAAAGAAAGATAGATACTTCCTCCGACGACGCCAGAGAGCACTTCCAATTTAATTTTTAAGTTCCAAAAGAAATCCATTTATACATGGAAATAATGTTCTATTATTTTATCACTTCTATTCATTGTGACAATACCTTTTGGTTTAGCAATAGCTTTTTAACATTTCCTCGACAGCCCAAAGAGAATACTTTTTTCAATTATAAATAATAAAAGATAACTTTTTTAATTAAACAAGTTCATGGCTTCCGATGCTTTATTTTTTATTATTAACTTTAAAGATTCAATTGAATTTTTAAGAGCTTCTTCAAGATTTTTCATTTCTTCTGCACAAAATTTTGATAAAACCCAATCATCCAGATCCAAATTGTCGGGTTTATTCCCCACGCCGATTTTTATTCTTTTAATTTTTTCGGTTTTTAAATTCTCAATTATATTTCGCATACCATTGTGTCCGCCGCACGAGCCTTTTAAGCGTACTCTTATTTTTCCCAACGGCAAAGAAATATCATCAAAAATTATCAAAATATTTTCCACAGTTATTTTATAAAAATTCATAAACTCTAAAACTGCAATCCCACTTGAATTCATATATGTCATAGGTTTTAAAAAATAAATTTTTTTATTTTCAAGAATTTTTTCATAGAAAATATTAATACCAAATTTTTGAGAAGTTTCTAAATGCATTCTTTCTAGACACATAAAACCTGCATTATGACGTGTTTGTTTGTATTGCTCACCCGGATTTCCCAATCCTACAACAAGGAACTTTTCCACTAGGCACCCCTTTTTATTTTTAACTTTTTCGAAATCATCTTTTTTATTTCAGTTTCACTTGTGCTAAACGAATTTAAACATCTTGAGGCAAATGAATACATACCATGAAAATCACTTCCACCAGTAGTTAAAAGTTCATATTTTTTGGTAATTCTTAATAAATCTTCGGCAAATTTTGGCGAAATACTTGGATGATAAACTTCCAACCCATCAATTCCAAGTCCTATTAAATATGGGATTACATCTTTTAAATCACTTTCTTTAGGATGGGCTAAAACAGCCACTCCCCCTGCTTGGTGAATTTGTGATATTACTTCCTCAGGCTCACAATATTCCGTATTTACTTCAAAGCCAGAATTACCATCGAATATTTTTTTATAAATTATCGAATAAATAGGCATAACACAACCACTGTCCATTATGGCCTGAATTATATGATTTTTAAAAATATTTGAACTTCCGCGCGACTTATTCAAAACGGTATCTAATGATATGGGATAATGATTTGAAATTTGTTCAATAATTTTTAGATTTAGTTCTTTTCTAGCTTTATTATTTTTAGAACATATTCCTTCAAGCCTATCAGTTTTATCACACATATAGCACAAAATATGTAGCTCTTTTTTTATTTTTCGACTAAAAGAGGAAATTTCGGCACCCAAAATAATATTTAATCCATTTCTTTTACCCAAGATAAGCGCTCTTTTTGCGCCTGCAAAGGTATCGTGATCCGTAATTGCCAGACTTTTAACCCCTATTCTTCTTGCAATAAATATAATCTCGTCCACACTTGCAGAACCATCCGAAACCTTTGTGTGGCAATGTAAATCAGTTGACATATTAACCCCCAATTTTAATATTTGATTAATATTATTCTTATTATATCACATTTTCGGAAAAAACAAAAGTTCTTCCCTGCATTGTTATATAAAATATTATCTAATTCATTATGCCCGGATATTCTAGTAAATCCGATTCCGAAGCCTCAAAATAATTTATTGAATCTGACCGTATATCTTCATTTGGTGGTATTCCATAACGGTACGTATCTTCATAATTTTTTTTTAACTTTATTACTCTTAATATCAATTTACCTTCAATCTCATCAATCAATATAAGATATGGAAATTCATCAAATTTTAAAAAAATAAAAATACCTTCTTTTGAAACACAAATCCTTTTTATATATTCCTCCTTAATTTTTGAAGTTCCATCAAAATATTTTGCCAAGTCTCCACTAATTTTCTCACTCTTAACTTCATTTTTATATTTATTTTGTTTAAAATTCCCAAAAAACTTTTCTAACATTCTTTCAATTTTTTTAAAGTTTGATTTATATCTCTCCTCATCTCCTATAGACCAATAGCAAACATTTTCTTTCATAATTTCTTCATGTTGTCGTTTACAACTACTCAAAATACGACTCGCAGCATCAACTTCCTCAGGTTCTTTTTTCTTAGGTTCTTCTTTTTTATTGTTTTCAATTAAAATTTCGTTATTGTTGTTATTATCTTCAATTTTGTTGATTTTTGTAATTTTAGGTTCAATTTCTGAACAGATCTTTTTATTATTGATTGAACTATCACCGTTGTTATCATTATCATTTGGATTACTAATATTCTTTTTTCTACCCGAGTATTTGACACCTAAAATTGTGAACACAGTCACAGCGGCAACTGTTAATGCACTGCCAAGCACTAACTGCCATTTATGGTTTTTAACCCAATTAATTAATCCTTTATTTGAATTCTTATCGCTTGTCCCCCCTTACTGCCGCAAGGGTTTGCTGGCTTTGGGGCTCATTTTTATTCCTCGCCTGAGTTTTACAACTCAAAATTGATGCACACGCAAGCAAAAACGCTATTTTCTTTCTGCCAAACTTTTTCATAAAAAAACTCCCTAATGATTTGAATGTTCGGAATATCTCGGAGCATTATTTCAATTATAATAATAAAAATCCATTTGTCAAGAAGGAATTTTGCATAGGCATTGCTAAAATAATATTCGTAGAAAGTTATATCCGTGTACAAATATAGCAACACAAAGGACTTATATCATTTCCTCCATCGGCGCCGGAAGAAATATCTATCTTTTTTTAGCAATACCGATATAAAAATTTAAGGAAAGTAATTTTAAAAATGGGGACATGAAAAAATCTTTCTCCGCCAATGCCGGAGAAAGATCTACACTTACGGCTTTTTCACATGTATCATAATATTTTTTGTGAATTTAAAAAACTTTGAACGTTAACATTAGATTTTGAAGATGAAGTATCACACGAAATACTGCCTTTATTGATTTCTATGGTTCTAAAATCGAATTTTGAAGCCACCGACATATCATGTGTTACCACCAGAACAGTAGTTCCCATTTTGTTTATTTGAGCCAAAAGTGACATAATTTCATACGACAGCTCAGGGTCGATATTCCCTGTAGGTTCATCGGCAATTATTAAATTTGGATTATTTGCTAATGCACGTGCAAGCCCTATCCTTTGTTGTTCACCACCCGAAAGTTCGCCAGGATATCTATCGGCCTTATCTTCCATAGAAAACAAACTCAAAACATATGGTACTCTTTTTCTTATAGCCCTGGAACTTGCCCCAACAACTCTCATAGCAAGCTCAACATTCTGAAAAACTGTCATGCTTCTTATTATTCTAAAATCTTGGAAAACTATTCCCATAGTTCTACGATAAAATGGTATTTTTTTCTTTTTCATACTTATTAAGTCCGAACCAAAAACTCGAATTTTACCGGAGGTTGCTTCTTCCTCTTTCATTAAAAGTTTTAAAAGTGTGCTCTTACCGGAACCAGACGCTCCAGTTACAAATACAAATTCACCCGTATTGATAGTCAAATTAATACTTTTTAACGCAACAACTGAATTAGGATAGACTTTTGAAACATTTTTTAATGTTATCATTATCTGCCTGTACGATTAATATTAAATTCTTTCATATACTTACTTACCATAAGAGCAATTTTAAATACTATTGCATCTTCAAAGTTTCTTAAATCAAGACCAGTAACTTTTTTAATTTTTTCTATCCTATAAACTAGCGTGTTGCGGTGAACAAATAATTTTCTGGAAGTTTCCGAAATATTTAAATTATTTTCAAAAAATTTGTTGATAGTAAACATTAAATCGCCGTCAATAGAATCTATTGTACATTTTTTAAACACTTCTTGCAAAAAAAGCTCGCATAAGGAAACCGGGATTTGATATATCAATCTTGCAATTCCAAGTTGGCTATACATTGACACGCTTTTTTCGTTTGAAAACAATCTTCTTACTTCAAGCGCAAGTTGAGCACACCGAAAAGAATCCCGTACAGACTCTATATCCTGGACTATAGAACCGACTCCTATTACAATTTTTATGTAATATTCCGAAGATATCGAACCAACAACTGAAACAGCCAATTTTTCAAGTTCACTTTCATCAATCGTTTTATCAATTTCTTTGATAAGAGTTACAGCGTTATCACCTATATCAAGTATATAATCTTTTGTTGCATCTGGAAATATATTCCGTAAAATATCAACTAAATTTAAACTTCGCAAAAAAGATTCCGATTTAATAACAAAACAAACTCGATTAACATCATCGGCAATTTTAAGCTCGCGTGTTCGAAAATTTATTTCTCCAGGCAACATATTATCAAATATTAAATTTTTTATAAAAACAGACTTACTATGTTTGTTGTTATAGTAAACAACAATCTGAGAAAAAGCAACCGAAAGTAAATTTGCAGAGTTCAATGCCAAATCATCTTCCCCAGATATAATGAAAATAAATTCATCTGTTTTTTTATTGCCAAAGTACTTATATGTAAATCCATTCTGTCGTATAAATTCATTGCTCGAAACCAAACTAAAACTTTCAATTTCGGATCTCTTACCTAAAAGTTGCTTGTCATTACTTGCAATTATCGTAAGGTTTTTATCTAAAACACCTATAGTTCTATCAACAGCAGAAGACATTTCCCTAAACATTTCTTGGAATTTTTCGCTTATCATTACAAAACCCCTTTATAAAATATGTACATATTATACACAATAAAACTCGAAATTACAATACTCAAAAAGTATTTTTTCAAAAAATAAAATATTAGTAGTGATTTTATGCTCAATATTTGCACAATATGCATAATAATTGCTACTTGCCATATATGGATTTTGTTATATAATACAACTATGACTGCTCTAAATCTCATAAAAAAATATCTAAATTTTATATTTTTCCCAGAAAAATGTGTCGTGTGCAATCAAAAAAAACACAATTATGTGTGTGACGATTGCAAAAATCATCTGAATGACATTTTTAATCCAAAAATTGTTGACAGCACTCAAAAAGGACTAGCTTGTATGGCATGTTTTGAATACAAAAATGAAATTCGAGATATGATACACCAGTTTAAGTTTAAAAATTACAAAAAAGTATCATTAATTCTATCAGATTTTTTATCTCTTGGCATAAGAAAAGTATTTAAAACTCAAAAAATTGATTTAGTTACTTTTGTACCAATGTTTCTAAACAATCAAGATGATTTAAAATATAATCATTCCAAAATTTTGGCAGAACAAACCGCAAAAAAGTTGGGACTACCTTTTCAAAAGTGTTTGAGAAAAATTTACAACAATGAAAAACAACATAATTTATCATTTTATGAAAGACAAAAAAATGTAAAAGGTGTTTATAATTCTGTCGATAAATTCAAAGACAAACACATCTTAATCTGTGATGATATCATTACAACCGGTGCAACCCTTTTTGAATGTAAAAACGAACTCAAAAAAGCCGGTGCGAATGTTTTATGCGCTACAGTAGCTTTTACTACTTTGCATTAATCTTATTATTTATATCACATTATATTAAATTTCTTTCTAAACTGAAAAATTTAATTTACAAGAGTTCTCTCCAGCGATGCTGGAGAAAATGATTTAAAACTTTTATATGGCTATATTAGACTTCTTTCGAAACTGAAAAATTAAATTTGGAATACTTTCTCCGGCGACGCCGGAGAGAGTATCTGTTAGCAGTTTTGAAAGAAGCCTATTCATATATGGATATAATTTTCAAGAATAATTACTTACATTTATTTTTATCAACGTCTTAATATTACAAGATTGACATTTCTATTTTTTTATTTTAGAATAACATTATTCAGTTGTCAGGCTGATTCTTTGGTTTATTTTATTATAGAGTGAGGGGATAACTTTGGATAAAAAAGTTACGCTTTTGGTCTTAGGGATTTTGGGTTTTGTCATTTTTCCCGTAAAAATGATAATGGAGCTGATAGATTATTCTTCAGTGAGAACTACATTTTTCGCGTGTATATTTTCGGCATGTGTTTTTTTATCTATGATATTTTCAGCATTTTTATATGAAAAAAAAGAAAGTGAATATTCATTCAAAAATATGCCCTTATCTGTGATAAGCGCAGTTTGTTGCTTTTTTTACTTGTGGTCATCTTTTTGCCATTTTCAAAGTCAAGCACCAAGTGATTCAAAAGTGCAGTATTTTTTTGTAGCTGTTTTCTATGCGCTGTCTTCTTTATTTTTTATTTTTGCTTTTTGTGCACACTTTAAGGGAGAAAATTTATTCAAAAAGGTACAATTTATCGTTTATATGCCGTTTTTTGCTTATTTGGTTTCTTTAATGCTGTTTTTTTCATTTGAACTCGGCAAACCTGATGCCTACAATGTTCTTGCCCAATCTTTGACTTTAATGTTTTTTGTTTATTACTCAAATTTTTATGTCAGATGTTCAAACAAAAACTTTAAACGCCGCAGTTTTATATTTGGTATACCGGCAGTTACTGTTAATCTTTGTTATGCTGTTCCAAATTTGATAAAAAATTTTAATAGTTTAGGCTCACCTGAAAGTGTTTTACAAATGACTTATATAGCAACTTCAGTTTATATTTTTGCATTTTTGATTTCAGATTTAAAACAACAAAATTGCTTGCAAACAAGTTATTCAATTAAAAAGGATTAATTAGATGAGACGTTCAGGCAGTTTGTTAAAATATTTTATAAAAGAAGGATTTAGGAATGTTTATATAAATGGATTTATGTCGCTTGCGTCAATATTGATAATGGTTTGCTGCTTTGTAACAACCGGAATAGTGTTTTTAATATATCAAAATATAAAAATTGTAATTAAAAATATTGAATTTAATAATAATATAACTGTTTATATAAAGGACGATTCCATTTCGGATTTAGAAAAATTAAAATATGAGATTGAGAATATTCCGAACGTAGCATCATGTAGTATTTATCCGAAATCTGATGCTTTGGAAAATTACAAAGAAATTTTGGGTGATTCGATAAACGATATTTTTGAAGAAGATGAAAATCCTTTACCAGATGCTCTAAAAGTCAGAATGGAAAATTTATCTTTTTATGAAGAAACAGTAAATAAAATAATGGATATACCGGAAGTAAATTCGGTTAGCGACCGAAGCGAGATTGCCAAAAAGCTTTCGAGATTCAAAAGACTTGTAACTATGGTTGGGTTTTGGATTACCGTGGGGCTTACGATAGTTTCAATGATGTTAATTTCAAATACCGTAAGGATAACTATGTATAACAGAAGATTTGAAATAAGCATAATGAAATCTGTTGGTGCTACAAACGCGTTCATTCGCTCGCCATTTATAGTTGAGGGATTAATCATTGGTATAATATCGGCTGCTTTATCGTCGTTAATTTTAAAAATAATTTGCAGTCAAGCACTGATGCTTATCAGCAGCATAATCCCGCTTGATGGCTCGCTTTTTGATGTAATGCTAAAGAAAAGTTTTGGTTATTTCTTTATTGCTGGCAGCGTTTTGGGAGTTTTCTCCAGCATTATCTCCATAAAAAAATATTTAAAAAAAGAGGGTGGTATGGCGGTTGCTTGGTAAAAACAGAAAAAAAATATTATATAATCTTTTGGCATTTTCATTTTTATTTAATGCCGCATTTGGAACAAGCTTGGTATCTTGTATGGATTTTTTGTCAAATTTGCGTAATACAAAAAGAAAAATAACCAAAAAAATCCAGGAACACAAACAAAAAATTCAAAAAGAACATGCTTTTCAAAAAAATGTTAAAGCAAGAATAAGTGATTCTGAAAAAGAAATAAATCAAATTAATTTTTCAATTGAACAAATGCAAAATCAAATGGCAGAAATGCAAAAAAAAATAGATGAGCTTGAAAAATTAAAACCTGAAAAATTAGAAAAAATAAAAATAATAAAGAAAAAATTAAGAAAATTTATACGCCTTATGTATATGGGAAAAATTCCTAGCGCATATGAAATTATTTTTGGCGCCAGCAGTTTTAATAATTTCATCGATAGAGTTCAATTGCTGCAATATGTAAATTCAAGATATTTAGAGCTTAAAAATAAAATTAAAAGCGAACTTGATGAAATAAATTATGCGATAAAAGAAATTGAGAATTTAAAACTCAAACGCCAAGAAACTATGGAAAATTCTGAGGAGCAAAAAGTAAATTTAGATCAAAAAATAAAAAATTTAGATAAACTTTATGAAGAAAGCAAACAAACTCAGCAAGAAATTCAACGCGAACTTGATAAAGAACTTGCAGAACGTAAAAAAATCGATGCCAGTATTGATAGTTATTACCGTGCATTATTAGAACAAGAAAAAAATAGGGCGAAAAATAATAATAAAAATAAAGGTAATATCAATAATAATGGTAATAACAAAAATGTACCATACATCCCAAAATTTAGTGGAAACAAACCAAGATTATTGTGGCCAGTTCAAGGGTTTACTAAAATAACATCAAATTTTTACGATGCATACCAGCGAAAAAAATCGCACGGTGCAATCGATATAGCCGGAAGCGGCATATACGGCGCGCCGGTTCGTGCACCGGTTGATATGGTTATCACTTCAGCATCATATGGTCACAACGGCGGTTATGGCAATTTAGTTACATCGGCATTTCAGTACAATGGCAAAAATTATCAAATATACTTTGCTCATTTGAGCAGATTAAATACAAGTCGTGGCACAAATGTTTCAAAAGGGAAAACAATAGGATTTGTTGGTAGCACAGGCTTTTCAACGGGTGCACATTTACATTTTGAAATAAGAGAAAACGGCACGCAAATTGACCCATTAACTTTTGCTTACGATTATTAATTCAATATGATGTATTGCTTTGAAATTTAAACGGAAAGAATATTTTGTTTTAATTGCATATAACAATTTCATAATATATCATTTTAATTCAAAAGTTAACAGTTTTAGACTAAAATTGTATTCTTTCGAAAAAAATTTTTTATTTTCCTGCTTACGTTCTACCATTTTCTCCATTCATGTTAACAAACTAACTCGAAATTTCATTATTTGCTTCCAAAATTAAAAATTTACTATCAACATATTTAACAACCAAGTTTATACCATTAATAGAATCATTAAAATAATTTTCACTATTTTTATTTGCATCATCAGTATTCAAACTTTTAACTAAACTTTTTATTTTTTCGCCAATTGCCATTTTAATTTCCGGAATAATCCATAAATCAACAGGTCTAGCGCCTTCTTTTCTTCTTTCAACCTCTAAAGCAAGAGTTTTCAAAGAATCTTCGTCCAAAGTTATTTCAATACCACCATTTTCCGGAGACTTCCAGTAGGCACTCATATCATTAAAGTGATCTTTAATCACTTCCTCATATTCCACAGCGGTTAAATTCTCAAATTTAACTTTTTTAATTCTGTTCAAAAATGATTTACTATGTTCTACCCTTGTGTAACCCTCTTTAATGCTTGATTCATCTAAATCCTGAACCTTTTTAGGGTCAAATCCTTCCATAGACAAATCATCTTCATTTGATGTAATGATAATTGTACCAGACCACTCCAATGGTTTGCCGCCAACATTTAAAGTGCCTTCATCTATCAGACCCCTGAGCAGCTCATCAAGCGCTGGAGTACATATTTTATCATATTCCTCAAAAATTATTATTCCACCCGGATTATTTTTCATATAAGTTGGCAATAATTTTTCCGGGACATATTTTTCCGGATTAGAATTTGCGCTCTCAATATTGACCAATTGGTCAATTACACTCTCTTTTTTCTCTTTATTAAAATACGAAGAAGATAAAATCAAAGGCTCACCACTACTCAAAAGTATGTTCGGCAAACGCCTAGCGATAAAAGATTTGCCAACACCTGAAGGACCATAAAGATAGATTATATCACATTTAGAGTACTTCTCTCCCTTCCATTTCGCTTGATCCCTTGCAACCAATATATCAAAAATGTGGCTCTTCAAAACTGACACAGCATTTTTTTGACCATAATAATTTTCAAAAACTTCATCAAAAAGTTTAAGTGCTTCTTCTTTTTTCATTTCTTTTGGTGGAGATTTAAACCAATTTTTAGCTTCTTTAAACATTTCGATAAAATTACCAAACGCCCATCTCAAATATGAAACCATCGATACACTTTTGGCAAATTTACCAACTGCGTTTACTACATCAACAATTCCCTTTGCAACCGTTATAACGCCGCCAATAACTGCCAAATTCAGCACTTTATCTTTCCAGCTATTTTTGGCTTCAATATTTTCTTTGAGAAAAGCTTCATTAGCTTTAAGTTCCTCAATTTTTTTTTCATCTAAAACCGCAATACCCAACGTATGATCTATAATTTTATCATTAACTTCTTTGAGCTTTTCTTTCATCTTTTTAACTTTTTCGCGTTCTTTAACTCGCTCCGGATTAATCTTATCTAAAACAAAACTCGTCCCATAATAACCGCCAACACCAATTGCGGCTAGCCCTGCGGTGATTCCAACTCCTTTCAAAACTTTTGCTAAAACCGGATTCCTCTCACTCCAAGACAAATTTTTTGAACTATTTATAGCAACTTTAGCAAAAGTATTTTTATGTAATTCAGAATTAATCGATAAAATTGATAAAAGTACTATAGCTTTAATTCGTTTATTAAACTTCATAACTCTATGCCTCCGATATAGATTATAGTATATGACTATTTTATCACAAATAAAAAAATAGTCAAATTAAAATACTTAATATATTAAATTAAATTGACTTCCTTCCGTTGTCATCTGAGGAAATCTTTTTAATATTTCTGCCGATATAACGCTTAATAAATAAGTTATTTTTGGCATAATAATAACCAGGAGATGATTTTATATGATTAATTGGAAATCTTTAACAACTAATTTGGCAATAAGCCTTGGCACAGGGATTCTTTCAGCACTTATAACACGAAATTCAATGGACACTTATAAAAATTTGAATTTGCCAAAACTGGCACCACCGTCAATTTTATTCCCTATAGTATGGACAATTTTATTTATATTAATGGGGATTTCAGCTTACATTATATATGAATCTAATTCAAACCAAAGGCAAAATGCACTAATAATATATGGTATTCAATTAATTATTAATTTTATTTGGCCAATATTATTTTTCAATTCAAAACTATATTTATTTTCATTCATTTGGATAACATTATTATGGCTATTAATAATA
>CAMNDS010000007.1 GCA_946535695.1 uncultured Clostridia bacterium
AAACCCTTAAACTGAAGCCTAGGATAATCAACTTCAATGAAACCTTTTCCTCATTCGTTCTTTGGATAGTTCTATAAATGTTTGACGGTAAGAACTACCGATTGCTCACCCATTAGTAGCGCTGGCCGGACTCGAACCGGCACGGACATTTCTGTCCAAGGGATTTTAAGTCCCTCGTGTCTACCATTTCCACCACAGCGCCATTTAATAACTCAACTCCTAACTCTTTTATTTAATTTAAAAAGATAACGCTCGTTGCGTCTTAGCGTTTGCTTTTAACTACCTCACCGATATAAGTAGTTGCGGGATATGATAAGGAATCTAAAATTAGACTATCCTCTCATGACTAAAAAACCTCTCGGTAAACAACAAAAACGTCATGCTTGTTTATATATAATCATCAATACGTCAAATATCGCTTTTATATCGTCTCTCCGATAGTCACTCACTTATTGTTTACGAAGTTCAAGTCAGTCAAAAACTATTTCTTTATGATTTTATATATCAAATTTCGTGTGCAAATTTAGTATCAAATCAAACTTTTTTATTTTTAATTTTTAATGATACCTGTGTCATTTATTCAAATAACTCTTTCGTTTTTTCTTTCTTCTATTTAATATATAAAACTATCAAAAATCTTTAGTAGAAAAATAAAAAAAGCGGTCAACGACCGCCTACCAAAGATAATATATATAGTTACAGTCATGAAATTTCACGCGAGAGATCTTGTCCGACGGCAAATGATAAGCTGGAACATAAAGACCAATTATTTATATGATATGTATGCAAGTATCTCATGATTCAAAACTTATAATAATTATTAAAACCAAAAATTTAAATCATTCGGATTCCCATACTTGATAACAAGGAAGACCCAATTTCCTCCACATTTTAACACATTTATTTGAGTCCTCATAAATGCCTATTACATAATACGTGTCTTTTATATATTTTTCATATAGTTCTTTTTTAACAATTTCGCCAGATCTATGGTCTCCTTTTTCTCTCATGAGGAGATGATATTCGCGCCCTCGCATATACGAAGTTAACCATTTACAGCTATGTTGTCTGCTGAGTTCATCTACACCAGAATCATCTTCTCTCCCAGTGATAAAAAATATATCAACTCCGGAATCTCTTAAACGGATGAGATTCTCCATCAAGGGACTATTGCATCTATCTTCTTCACATCTTTCATATTCATACGGCGAACGCCCCGAAGTATGAATAGCTACTGTACCGTCTAAGTCGCAAATGATACATGGTTGCAACGTTGAATCTTCTTTGATCTCTCGATTATCTATATACATCTCTTTTCTAAACTCCTTTTCGAAATATTTCATATAAAATGATTTGATAACCGATTTTCCCGTAGATCTTTCTCGTTTAGAATCTCTTAAAAGTGCTTCTTTATAAGGAATATAGAATTTATTCCATTCGATATCATATTCGTAGTCCTCCGCGCGATTTTTAAATTTTAAAATAGTCTTTGGATTAAGGTTTGTATTATCTGAGATAATAGTTAAACCATGTTCCATAGCTTTAATCATCATACTATCTTCGATATCGGTTATATATTTTTCCCGATTCGGTACCCAGTAAGTCCCAGTCGATTCGCGAATAGAATCCCTATTAATAACTATAGTATCATTACGTTCCTTTTCAGATAAACTATCTAGATACTGTTTGACCCAAGTCGACTTTCCCGATGCGGGTGGGCCTTGCAAGATAATCAATTTTCTCATATATAGTTACTTTTTTAGTTCATAAATCATCTTTCCGACATGCCCACAACGAATACTTGCTTCTGCGTATGGTTGAATATCTTTTCTGAGGCAGCTGCGATAAAAATATAAGTCTTCTCCTAAACAATACGGCCCCATGTGAATTTGCGATTCCTCTTTAGCGAATATGAACCAATCATCATTTCCCCCTAGTTTTCTAAACGTATTTAAATCTATTAACGTACAACCCAATCCTGCCGCGTCGACGGGAATGATGCCTTGATTAGGGAGTTCGGCTTGTGACATAAAAAATGGGCCGAAATTAATTTTATTTAAACCCTTGGGTTCATGTCTATACAACGTTGTAAATGGGTTAGAGTTGGTAATAGTTTCTAATTCCTTTCTGGGATAAGTACCATTAATTACCCATACGTTTGCATCAAGTAATTTTATTAAAGCATCTGAGGGAAGAATAATATCAGAATCGACAAAAAATATATGGCTACATCCTTCTCGAAAGGCTAATTTAACCAATTGATTTCTTCCTTCAGCTACATTATATGAATGATGTATTTTTAATAATAGTTCAATATTTTCAGGTCTCTGTAAATTAAATAGAGACTCCATGGTTTCATGACACACAGTCTCAGCAGTAGTGATACCTATAAGTATTTTCATGTATTAATATATGAAAAATAACAATTTATTTATTAAGTTTAAATTCTTGCATAAACTCAAAAGGACTAAACTCATATTCTACTCCATTATACATAGTAACGAAGATTTTTCCATTTTTATCTTTATACGGATTACAAGAGATAGATTTTATTATGCCGCGTATATGATTGGTATATACGTATTTATCTACTAATAAAAAACGCATCGCTCGCACTAGATTATTAAAACCTGCTCCGAGTCTCATTATTTGATCTGTTTGTTCTAGCGTCATATTAAATATAACATTGCCTGTTTTTACAATAAACTGGTTTTATATTATGTAATTTCACCCATTTCCGAGGCTCTGATGCTTCCATGGGTGGTGTATTAATGTCTTTAAAGTAATAATATATACAACTTGAACTACTTTGATATGAACGAAACCAAATTAAACGATTTCTATACCATCCAATATAATATCCTAATTTATAATCATCTTCGAAATGAATAGGACAATCAAATTGTCTACCATCTCCAAAGTTTTCGCCGACAGTAAACGTCTCTCCACAATATTGCCATTTCGTTTTATAGTTTCTATATTCTTCTGCTAAAATTGAATCTGCATTGCGTTTAGAAATTTTTCGAAGATATAAATAAGGTAAATTTTCACTTGTAACTTCTATAGGTTTAGGAGAAAGGCATTTATATCCTTTTTCGGTCTTTTTGAAAATCTTTCCTTTATTTTTTGAATAGTAAAATTCTATAAATTCTTTTTTCATAGCATATATGATATATAATTAAGCAATTCTTCTTTTGTAGCAAAAATTTCATTTGCTAAATAATAGCATTTTTCTTCATTTACTCCATATCGTTCAAGTACTCCACATTTATCAATAGAATATAAAATCTCTGTGATTTTTACTTTACTTGGTTTATTACCATATATGATATATGCCTCATCATATAGATTAAATTTTGTTTCTATAGTCATAAAACTTATTATTTTTTTATAATTCTTTCCAATGTTATTTAAACGCTTTCGCTCGTGAACTATTTAAGATGGAAGGACATGCAGCGATTTTCATTGCCCGTATTTCGTCTGCAACTCTTCTTAAGAAATTTATATTTAGTTGTTCCTGTTTATCTTTAATAGTACTTCTCATTGTTCATATTTAGCTTTAAGACGTTCAAGCTCTTTACGTTCTTTTTCTTCTTTTTCTTTTGCTGCTTTTGATTCTTTAGCAAGCTTTTCTACTTCACGTTCTGCTAAAATATCATTAACATATTTTTGCAGTTTTTCATCACTCCAAGTCATCATTTCTGCATTAAACTTTCCAACGTGCTGTTCTTGACCACCATAACCCCCGAAACTCCCAGCATACTATGTACACATAACCGTCATCATTTAATTAGGCAGTGTCAATAAATGCAACCTCGTTATCAACTTTACCAAGAAAGTACGTTACTCTATTAACGTCTTTCACGAACTTAACCTGAAGTTCTGAATATTTTTTAAGTTCTTCTTTTGTTATACTTAATCTTGAATTATAATTACTTATCTTCCAAATAAATAATTTCAATATCACCAAATACCGATTCTATTTGATTCTAGTAATCGTTTAATGTTACTTTGAAACAATCATTTTTACAGTGGCATTATATTCATTAGCAAGTTTTTGCAAATATTTTCTTGCGTTTTCTTCATTATAAAAATACTTATCAGACTCAACATTATAAGTATCATCATTATAAGTTTTATAATTTGTCGTAATAAAAATTACTCGATAAATAGGTTTCCTAATTATAACATATATTATGATTTAAATGTTTTTAATTTTTGTCCAATCTCCACTACATTTACACCAGTCTTTCGCTACTTTTTGCGCGTATGACTTATCACTAAATTTATAATTTCCATATTTATCACAAATATCTATTTTTCCTATTTTTACATACCAATGATGCCCATTTGGCCACTGTAAAAATCTACAGTCTTCATAATTATAATCATATGGATAAATTAATTCTTCAGTATATTTTTCATCATCATATTCTGGAGCATCGTTAGAACAAAAATAAGGAAGGCCATCAGTAAAATATATAAATCTACCTTTAGTAAACATTTCAATTCTATCTTTGAATGTTTTTTCCTCTAATGACGTTGCGGCCTTTAACCAACTAGTTTCTTTAAATCCCATTTCAAGTTCAACAGCGGTGCGCCAAACAGATGATGTATGATTCCTACTGAATATTTCACCATCTTTCAAAATAATTGTATTATTAATAAAATCTTCAGCGCCTTCCTTAAACTCTCGGCCGCAGATTTTATTAAAATGGTCAATTATATCCTGAATAGATTCAGGTTTAAAATACCAAGTATTATTAAACTTTACGAAATGATACATAGAAAACCGCATTAAATATGATTTTTAAGTTCTATACTTATTATTTTTCCTAATGTAGGGGAATCATATTTTGTTTTAACTAGTTCTATTAAAGATTTCATATCTTTCATTTCCCATTTAGAACCATCTTGTTTTCCTATATCTAATATAGATTTTACATATTCTCTTATTTCTTCTTCGGATGGAAGCTTTGGAACATATCTATTAATAATATCAATTTCTAATTGTTCTTTATTTGCAAGTTCTTGCCTTCCGGCAGCAATATATTGCTTAATAGAATCTTCTCTTTGTGTTATCATCTTAAGAAGAATTTTTGTTTCAGATTGTTCATTAATGATATTTCCATCTTTTTCTGCTTTAAGAAGCTCCGCTTTAATCAATCTAAGAGTATTAAGAAGGTCTTTATTTCCTTCATGCATTGCTGATTGAATTAGTTCATTTAATTTATTATAAATCATGTACTTAAAATTTTTGACTATTTAACGTTTTTAAAATATTGTTTGTATATTCTTCATCTATAGAAATTATGTTATAAATATCATTATTTCTAATGGATTCTGTTAATATTAATGGGTTATGTGTTATAAGAATAACCTGAGTGTTTGTCTTTTTAACAAAAGTTGGTAATATATTAGAATATAAATGCCATACATTCAATATATCTAAAGATTTATCAACTTCATCAAATAATACTGTTATCGGACAAGGCTTGTCAAAATTTTTAAATTGTTTTAAATAATCAATTTGATACTTATAACAAGTAGTCCATACATCATTTAAACATTTTGACTTAATTCTATCTTCCCATGGTTTAATAATATCTTTTAATGATAATTTGTTTTCGATTATAGATAAAATCTTACTAAATATAAATATTGTGTTTTGCCCTTGTGATATTTTATCTTTAATCCACAAATATTGAACTTCATCTCCAGTATTCTTCAATGTCGAACCAGATAAATCCCCAAAATACTTAGCCTGCTCTTTTGTTTTTTGAAAGTTATCAAAATAAATTGGGGCGCCATCCCAATTAATAATAGAAGTATTTTGCTTATAACGATCAACAGTATTTAAAATATCATTAAATGTCAACTCACCAAAAATATCATAACTTATTTCCATCGGGTCAACAATCTTAGTTAACCCGTCAGTTGGAATAAGAGCAT
Source organism: uncultured Clostridia bacterium (assembly GCA_946535695.1). Lineage (GTDB taxonomy): Bacteria > Bacillota > Clostridia > Oscillospirales > Acutalibacteraceae > Improbicoccus. The sequence goes on from CAMNDS010000007.1 coordinate 5,953, forward strand.
TTCCGGCTAATGCTTTAAGAATAGTAGTTTTTCCTGAACCATTAGATCCAAAAATGATATTTATTTTATTGGCTTCAAAATTAATAGTCCTTCCTATAAGGAATTTAGCGCATTCTAGTTTATATTCATCTTTATGTTCGTTATAATATACAAGCTCTTCTTTATATTGTTTTAAAGCATTTTCATAGTCTTCATTATAATTATCTCTAGTATAATTCATGCGCCCATGAAACCTATTTCTAGTAGGTTCTATTGGTTTATCAAGTTTTTTATATATATACCCAGTTCCGGTTTCTGGAAATGTTATGTTTTTTATCATTGGTTTAATTTATTTACCATACTCAGTAAATATAACTAATGTAATTTTCTATTTTTTATATAGAAAATTTATACAAATCTTTAGTCGATACGCTCATTTTCATAAACGTATTTTAATACGGGAAATCTCAATGAATATTTTCCAGTTTTACTATCTACAGTTTCTTCGAAATATTGTACGGTCACCGTTTTCCCAATTATCTTTTTCGGATCATTATACCAATCAATTCGTTGCTCTTTCGTAATACCGGATCCTACACTAACAGGACGACCTTTATAATTTATAAATATATTCGTAACAACAGATATAGTTTCAGTATTGAATTTCATCTCTCCCGTTTCACATCCTATTACTTTAAACTCGGCGTCTTTAAATTTTTTTACTTTTAATAAATCTTTCGTCCTTCCTGATCGATAGGGCACATCTCTCCTCAACATAAATCCCTCCCAGTTTTTATCCGTTACATACTTACTCCAACGATCGAAATCCCCTTGTTTCTCTATTCTTTCTTGATATAGTAATTTAAGTTCCGGTTGTTCTCCGTAGTTTTCTTTTAAATGATGAAATGCGTTAATAAGATAAAAATTTCTAACCGAAAAATCTTCACTCGCCTTCACTCCATAAAATTCATCTTCCGATAATATATCAAATATATTGTAACATGGATGTTTAATCGTATGATTTTTTCTCCTTATCTCTTTCATAATCCAATCGAAATGTTCATCCCCATTCTCGTCCATTATACACACCTCTCCATCAAATACTAATTTACCGCATCGATGATAACCCAGTGCTAATTTCTTAATGGGTTCTTTAAGATTATTCAATGTGGTAAATTCTTTATTTTGCCGAGAAATAAATTTTGGATCATGGGCTACGTAATTATCACCATTCCTCTCTACTTCGATAAAACATAGACATCGGCAACCATCGAGCTTACGAGAAGCAAAATATGTACCATCGGTTGGATTGACATCTCTGATTTTGTCTAGGTTAAAGGCTAATGAACATTCGAAATCTTTTTTCTTTCTTCCTGTTAATGAATATAGTTGTTCAAGAGTAAAACCAATTTTGAGATTTTTGTTGAGAATACTAATTAATATTTGTTGATCCAAAATATTAAATCTTCCTATAATTGATTTTATATAATCCCGCGCTCGTTTTCCAACTAATTCACGAGTTGCGAGCATCTGTAACGCGGCATGAAATAATTTATAATCTTCATCGATATTATAATCTATATATAATGGTGCATCATCTAAACTATCTACACGAATGTTATATTTCGTAGGTCCATAACAATCTTCGAAGATTTGAATAATTAGATTTTTTTGTTTTTGATCAGAAATTGCTTCTTTGATAATACGTCGTTTCTCTAGAGAGCTAGCCGTATTTTTAATTATTTTAAATAATTCATTAATCATTCTTCAAAATCTTCATTTGATGTAACATTTTCTGCAACGTCTTTTTCTTCATATTCTTTTAAATCATTTATAATATCATGAATAGCTATATTTTCTATTACTTCTACGAAATCATCGATAGATTCCTCGATATCTTGATATTTTTTAAAGAAATGATCCGTTTCTTCAAAGTAGTTCGGAGTTTCTATTATATCGGCGAACATAAACAACTGATCAACTGTGTTTTTAATAGCATCATCTTCATCGATAGTTGCATCAGTTGCAAACTGCCAGCCGCAATACCAAAGTTCACCCTTTTCATTTTCTTTCCAGCGAAAATATGCGTTTCTTTTCTCTTCTTCTTTTATTTGGTTGGCGAGTAGTTTGATATTGAATTCGATTTCTGAGGCTATCTGATATGTATTATTGTGTGATTTCATACAATAGCTCAATATATTACGCTTAGTATTCGCTATTTGAGAAACATGAGGCTTATTCACATCCCATGGTTTATACTCGTTCATCTTTTCTTCGCTTGGAAGAAATGTAATTTGATATCCCATATGAATTTAATTATTAAAAAATATAAAATTATTATTTGATTTTGTTATATTTCGTCGTAATAACTCGCGAGTTGGTAATTACAAATAAATATATGTAATTTATGATAAACATTTATGATATATTAATCGACGATTAATTACAAAATATATAAAAATAGAGGGAGTTGCCCCTCTATTTAAAAATTCCGTTGTCTATTTAGATTTCTAATCTATATAATTTATCTTAACAATTTCATTTATTTTCCATTTGAATTCATCTCCGTTGACTTCTCTTATATAAAACCATGAGTTGTCGTATAAATATTTACTTTTTAATGTATTTTTAATTTTATTATGTAAGTTAATTAGGTGATTTTTAAGAGTTTCTTTATTGGATGTCTTTATAATAATAGGATATAAATTTGTAGCTACTTCATTATAAGCATCTTCTTTTTTAGCTACTGTTACTATATTAATTACATATATCATTATTCATTAAAATCTTCAAGATATCGATATGTTGCATCATTTATTTCTAAATCTCGTTCTATATCGTCAATTATATCGATTATAAAATTTTTATTCAAGTTTTCAATTTCAGTGTCTTCGAGATAATATCTAATTTTTTCTAACTTATCATACATATATCATTTTAATTTTATTCTATATAATAATCTATAGACAAAATTAAATAAGGTATATATAAATAAAAATATAAAATTTAGAAATAATTCATTTAAATTTATTTTATAAGTATGAAGAAATTATATAATTATATTAAATCCAATTGGAAGAATATATTATTAGTACTAATTTCCTCGATATGTTTAGTTTTATTATTTTCTACTACCTGCTCAACAAAAAGAAATAATATATTACAAAATAATATTAAGGCATTGAGGGACACTGTATATACTCTTGAACTTAAAAACGGTAGTTTATTATATGAAAGGCAAGGGTTGATATTAGAAAAAAATGAATTGAAAAACTATCTCGATATTACAGAAAAAGAAATAAACGAACTAGAACGGAAACTTAAAACAAAAATCGACTATATTAGTAAATTAGAAGGATTTGTAAAAATAGACACATTGAAAATTATAGATAGTTTATATTATACAGACGCACAGACGATTATAGATTTTGATTATGCAAACGAATATATTTCTCTATCGGGCACGACAATAATCGAAGATTCTTGTTCAAATACAATTATAGATAATATAACAGTGCCAACCCCATTAAAGGTGGGTGTGTCTAGTGATAATAAAATATTCGTGATATCCGAAAATCCGTATTTGTATTTTACAGATATTCAGGGCGCACAATTAAAAAACCAATCGACGAAAAATAAGAATTGGAGTTTTAGTTTACATGCGGGTTTTGGTGTACAATACGGATTAATAAATAAAAAATTTGACGTGGGTCCCTATATAGGCGCTGGCATAAGTTATAATTTTTAATTTATTTTGGATTTAACAGAAGATCTTAATTTAGATATATAAATTATCATTTTTACAGGGAACTCTCATTAAACCTAAAATAAATTATATTATTATTTAATTTTTTATTTATTTTCTGTTTCTATTATAATATCCCCTCTAAAAATATCCCAAACCGTAATTTTTCTAGTACCTCCATTCGCTACAAAATACTCATAATTCGGTAATACTGTAGCATGTATGTAGCAGTTAGTCGATTCGTCGTAATAAAGAATTAAATCACCGATTTTGAGTTTTTTCAATTTATTTTTAGCATCTGTATAAATAAACAATACTAGAAAAAAGCAAAATATAAAAGATAATATAATAATTGACCAATTCATGATATTTCTTTTATATAAAAAATAATTATCTCCTTTCGTTATTTTATATCTTATTTTTTGGTTTTTTAATTTTTTTATTATTTTTAGATATTTCTTTACTCTTCTTCTCTTTCTTCTTTTTTGATTCTATAATATGTTGTTCTTCGAGTTTTTGACGTTCTTCTGATGAAATAGTATGTACTTCTTTAATTTTGACGTTAAGATTTTCTTTATCCTTAATATGGTCTTTAATAAATTCAGTATAGTATTTTTGAGCTAGCTTAAGCGCTTCTTTTTCCGTCTCTGCCTCTATAGTCATATTGGATTTTAGTGAGAAATTTATAGAAATTTCAAACTCTTGTATTTTTTCTTTCATAATTAGTTATAATTTTTTACCATTTGTGTATTCAATCGCGATGTATTACTCCCTTTAAATTTTATTTCACCCATCGGTTCCTAATCACCATTACTCCTTATGATAGTAATATAACCGCAAGCGTTGTTCTTTTTCATTGCTTTTTTAGCTTCGTTAAGATTATAAAAATCTTCTCGATAACCTTATTCGTTTGAAACTGAATAAACTCTCATATATTTTTATTTTATGTATTTATATAACAAAAAAGGAGAAATCTTTAATGATCTCTCCATGAATTTATATTTTTTATTTAATTATTAAAGCAAACCTACCAGTTTAGCTAACCTATAAATACCACTTTCTTTCTGCTTCTTAACTTCTTTTCCTTTGACTTCCGGAATAAAATTATTAATATATTTCTTAGTATCATCCAATAAAGAATTAAATCTACCAAACAGCTCTCCTAGTATTATGTTCGCTTTTTCGCATGTTGATATTTTATTTTCAGTTAAAGTTAGTTCTTCTTGTAGTTGATATCTTTGTTTTTTAAGATCTACTATCTTCTTATTGTTTACATCATCCATCTGCTTAATCTTTAAAATAGTATTAGAGATATTATTGCAGTGTTGTTCGATTTGTTCGTCCATTGACTCATTTTTGAGAAGATCCAAAATTCGATCATTAACCTTTCTAAGACATTCAGTGTAACGTTCATTACTTTTACGAAAATCTTCTAGATCTGGATAATTTATAATCGTTTCGTCAATATCTTCAAAATCGTACATCTCATCTAGTTTATCGATTAATTCTTTTTCTTTAACAGCTTCGTTAGACGTTGTTTCTTTAGAATAATCGGGATCTACTTTCTCATCTAATTGTTCTTCATATGCGTATGACATACTTAGATTTTCACAATCTTCGATACTATCAAGTTTATTAAAAAATTCTTTCGGATCAGTATATTCTTCACCGTTAATATTTCCTTTAAATACTTTCTTCATAATATTATATTTTGATATTGTAATATATTTAATTTATAAGTTATTTTTAACATTTTCATAATTTCGTGTTTTTTGTTCCAATTGTCTTCCAAATGACCAATTGGGTATAGCAGTTAGATATCCGATTACTCTATCCCAGAATCGAATATTTGTACTTTTGCAACGAGGACATTGATGTGTAGGTATCTTTGTTATAAAACCGCAATCCATACATTCAGTATTAGGAACATTGAAAGTGAAATATTGACATTTATTTTCTGCGGCGTAATAAAGTATTTTTTTATTTTGTTCAATAGACAAATGTGAATCCATATTTAAATGTGCGGCAGAACCTCCGTCAAGATAATCCCCTATATAATTTTCCCCATGAAGACGAATTTTCTCCAATATACTAATATTCTTGTCGCTTGGAATATAAATATATGAAGCATATAAGTTTCTATCTACAGGTACCCAATAACCGTCTTCTTTATCCCAATTGTAATTTTTAACAGCTAAACTTTCAGCTGGCACACATTCGGTATTAAACAACATTTTATGACCTTTTTCTACTTTATGAGCAGTATTACAATCTTTTATAAATGAAAATATGGTTTCACATAACTGTTTATACTTATCATTATCCGTACAATTTATCCCCAGAAATTCTGCTGCTTCATTTAATCCATTGATACCGATTGTAAGATATTGTTCGTTTAATGATATAAAACCTGCTTTATATACCGGCAACAGATTACTATCATACATATCCCATAATAATTCATTATACGCGCAATGATATTTATAAACGCGCTCCAAAATTTGCTCGATATCATTACATAAAATTGATAAATCTTCAATAAACCATTCTTTGGCTTCGTTTTTGTCCAAAATATTATTATCTTCGACAAATTTCCAAAAACTGTCTTGTGTTATACGATTTAAATTTAATGTGATTACCGATTTACTACCTGTTTCTACACCCATATTGCCGTTTGTAAATGAAAATTCTTTCGTTTGTATCTTATTTTTTAATCGACAACAGGAACTTAAACTGTCAACAGAATCGGATATATAGGTAAAGAAACTATGTCCTCTTGTATATTCTTGAGCGACAAAATCCGCGGATTCTTGATCTTCAAACTTTCCGTCTTTATATACTAAGGCGAAACTCTCAACAGGAAACGTAAGTACTGTTTTTAATCTCTCTTCATTAAACCATTGCATAAAATCTTTTTGCAACCAATTTAAAGATTCCCAAATGGGTTTCGATCCGTCTGGGAAAACGAAATTATCAAACATGCCATTAAAGAACGAATGATCAAAATATGAAAAATTTACAAAGGCTGCTTGCATACCCCGGGCAGCTGTCGGCTGATTGATAGAATAGATGACTTGCTGAAAATATTGATGTATTTGTTCTTTAATCGTTCTGTTACCATGAATTGAAAATTTAACCGGATTATCTAAATGCTTATAATAATCATCTCCCCATTCTTTTCTTGCAAAATAATCAAAATATAACAAAAATTCTGATGTAGCTATAGCACCTGCAAACTGAGAACTCACTGCGAATATTAAATTAATATATATACCACAAAAACTATCTAAGTTTTTAGGGGCCGCCGATAAACCACCCAATTCCTTTATTCCAGATAACAAAAATGGATATAGCGATATCGACGCACAATATGGAGCTATGGCTCCAGCGAAAGAACTCTCATCGTGTTTATATATAATATGAGATTGCAAATCTTGAATATATTGTTTCGGATTATCATTAGGATATAATTCTTTTAGTTTTCTCATCATCATTCCTCGAGAAGTCTGAATATTCCCCGGTTTGTGTATTTCGTTATTAAGAATCGCAATATTTTTCGATGCAACATTAGAGTTATCATCTACCGTAGCATTTGCGGTGTTTGATGATTGTTTATATTTACTAATAAATCGCTCTTGCGATTCTACAAATTCACGAATTTTTTTACGTTCAAAACGATATGTAATATAATGACGAGCAACCTCATAATAACCATAATCCATTAGATTAGATTCAATGATGTCTTGTATTGCTTCGACAGATATAGGTGTATTATCGATAGTTTCATTATCAATATCTTCAAGTATATCATTGATTAGTTTATTTTGTATATCTTCATCATCAAATATTTCGGTTTGATTGTATACATCATTAAATGCTAATTTAAGCGCATTAATTATATTTTCTTTATTGAAATCTACTAGATCCCCGTTTCTTTTAATTACTTGTACCATAAATTCATATTTGTAAATATAAAATAAAAAGAAAAACACGTTTATTAATAAAAAAAGAAGTCTTTTTAACTTCTCTATTTTATTGATTATTAAAGAATTAAATTATTCCTCTTCTTTTTTAATTTCATCGTCTTCTAACTTCTTCTTTTTCTTCTTTTTCTTGATTTGTTTAATGACTTCAAGTATCATTTTTTTATCATCTGAGTCTAAAGATTCTAATTCGCTCTCGGCATCCGGATTACCTGCCAAATTCCATTCTTCGGCTTCTTCTTTCTTTAATTTATCATTTAATTCGAGATCTTGTTCAGATAACTTCAAATATTTTTGTACCAAAAACTTAGAACTAAAGAATTTTACTTCAGAACCGTCTGGCGTCATATCTATTAATCCATCTTTCATTTCTTGGATAGATTGAATACGTTTTGACATTAATTCGAGTTCCATCATCTCTTCAAATAAATTATATGATTTATACTGAAGAGAAACTGCTTCGAGAACTTCTCGGTTGTCTTGTAATTCAGGAATATCTAAAGCCAATTGTAATTGAAGAGGTTTAATCATTATTTGCGAAAAAACATTCCGCAACCTCGTTACAAACCGTCCAAAATCTATCTCAACTCGAGCTTCTGATGTAGGATCAGTACCAAACCATGTTTCTCCACTTTCTTGATCGAACCTACTTAAGGGGATTTTTGATATTTTATATAGTTGATTTTTAAAGAATTTAAGTTGATTATCATCATTTAAATCGGGGCCGTCGCCTCCCAATACTTCAACATCCGGGGTGCCGGCATCGCCGTCAGGAAACCAATAATCTTTATTAAATGGAAGATTGGTTTGACCATTAATAGTTAATTCGCCACTATCACCAATAAACTTAATATCTTCTTTATATCTGTTCATCTCTGTGGCCAAAGTTTGCATACCATTAATTCTATTCATACCTTTAACTGGTATAGTAAACTTAGTTTTATAGGATGCATTAGTGACGGTCCATACTATTTGTGCTTGTTCAATAATACGATAAATATTAAACGGACGAATTAGTCTTTCAAGATAAGATATTCGGTTTATAGATTTTGTATCTTGGTATGCTATATATATAACTTGCGAATCAAGAAGCTTCCTTTCTTTTCCCGACATTCCTTTAAACTGTATCCAATACCATTTATTATTTTCAAATTTCCTCGTAAGGGTACATACATCTATAGGGACTAAACCTATTATTTTTGTCGGTTTCTCTAACGAATCATATACTATCTCCCACGCCAAATTACCTTCTATAAGAAATCTTTTAAAATCATCCCATGCATTATATTTCCAATTTAACATCTTATAGAACTTACGAAAATAAGTATTCATTGTATTGTTGATTTTATCCTGCACTTCTTTAGTGAATTGATGAATCTCCTGTGCCTCGATAAATGGTTCTGCAAAATATACATGATCCGAATCATAAACAATACTTTCGTTAGACATAGTATCTAGTATATCTTCTAATTCCGGTTGAAGTGCAAGCTTTCGAAGCATCTCACGTTTAAGAGGAAAATCTTTTTCGTAAAAATTCTTATCTGCATTAGATTTTGCCTTCCATGGCGAAGACATTAAAGAAAAAAGATCTTGCTGCATAAACTGCTCTTGTTTCGGTATATAATTTTTATCCGCGGGAATAGCCCTCATGTTTTTTATTACATCTTCATCATATGACATGCCTAAGCGCGATAAATTAGAAAAAAACTTAGCTATAGTTCCTTTTTTCTTTGATGTTTCTTTTGCATATTGTGGTTTGAAATTGGTCGTCTCTTTAAACTCGGGAATCTGATTTCTATTATCTAGTTCTATCACCATTCCTTCTTGTATTGTTCTTCCCGTTATTTCGTTAATATTTGCCATAATAGACTACTATATAGATATAATAAAAGCACGAAATCTACTTATCTAGTATTTCATGCTTTCTTTTAATAATTATAAATTTACACTCTTCCTTGTCCTTTATAAGCTTTCTTATAGTTTTTTGAATTTTTTAGTTTAGATATTCGATTTTTCGAATGCACTCCCGGGCGTTTTTATGAGTTGATCCCCTATATGTATTCATTGTCATATTATAATTCTTCTTTTATTTCTGTTTTTGATTTACCTTTCCATATACTTGTTACAGATGTTATACCTAACAATGCCGTCGATGTAATTATCAACCATTCAAACAACGACTTTATATTATCCGTTACGCCTTCGCGGGCGGCTTGTACAATCACCATAATAAGACATGCTAGTAATACGATCGCTCCTAGTATCCGTTTAGATGATAAGTAACCCGAAGAAGCTGAAAAAATCTCTCGTAATATATTAGTTTTCTTTTCTTTCATTTTATATTCTTATTTAAATTTCGGTTTATATTCTGCTTTAATAGGACATTTATTAAACATATTATACATATATTTTACATTACTAACATCCCATTCGGATATATCGCCATTAAATTGAGAATTTTCAAACATACAAGACATATATTTTACATTACTAACATCCCATCCGGAAATATTTCTATTGAATTTAGATCCTCGAAACATATAAGACATATCTTCTACATTACTAACATTCCACTTAGATATATCACCGTTGAATTGAGAATTTCCAAACATATAAGACATATCTTTTACATTACTAACATCCCATTTGGATATATCGCCATTAAATTGAGAATTTTCAAACATACAAGACATATCTTCTACGTTACTAACATCCCATTTTGAAATATCTCCTTCGAAGTCGGAATCATAAAACATATAAGTCATATCTTCTACGTTACTAACATCCCATTTTGAAATATCTCCTTCGAAGTCGGAATCATAAAACATAGCATACATATTAGTAACATTACTAACATCCCATTCGGATATATCGCCGTTGAATCGAGAATCTTGAAACATATAAGACATATCTTTTACGTTACTAACATCCCATTTGGATATATCGCCGTTGAAATTAGAATATTCGAACATACGAGACATATCTTTTACGTTACTAACATCCCACTTTGAAATATCTCCTTCGAAGCTAGAATTAAAAAACAATTGTTCCATATCAGTAACATTAGATGTATCAATCCAATTAAGAG